>DAHO01000036.1:21532-21996 GCA_002498455.1 Euryarchaeota archaeon UBA602 | reverse complement strand
CTGGGGAACAACCCCGACGCTTGTCCCAATTCTCCACCCGGTGCCATTGTGGATTCAAACGGATGCGCAGACAGCGAACGTGATTCAGATGGCGATGGTGTCTTCGATTCGGACGATGATTGTGTGAACATTGACGCCAGTGGTTGGGACACCGATGGTGACGGATGTATCGATGACTCGGACGATGATGGAGTACTCGATCCAGATGACAACTGTAGATTCACAGATGCGACTGGATGGGATACCGATGGAGATGGATGCATCGATGATACTGACGGCGATGGGGTACTTGACCCGGATGACGATTGCAGAATGGTTGACTCAACCGGATTTGACAACGATGGTGACGGATGCATCGATGATACTGACGGCGACAATGTGAACGATGCCAATGACGCTTGCGCATTCGAAAATGCAAGCGGATGGGACACGGATGGCGACGGATGCATTGACGACACCGATGG
>DAHO01000036.1:9450-21133 GCA_002498455.1 Euryarchaeota archaeon UBA602 | reverse complement strand
GGGTGCATTGACGACTCAGATGAGGATGGTGTTCCTGACAATGCAGATCAATGCAGATACGCAAGCTCACAAGGATTTGACATGAACGGCGACGGTTGCCTCGATGATTCCGATGGGGATTTGGTCTTGGACAACATGGACAATTGTCGGTTTGAAAATGCAACCGGATACGATACGGATGGCGACGGTTGCATTGATGACACCGATGGTGATGGAGTCAAGGATACGCTCGATCAATGCAGTGAAGATGCATCTGGATTTGATGCCGATGGCGACGGATGTATTGATGACACCGATGGTGATGCGATCAAGGACAATGTTGACGATTGTGTCGATGAAGATGCGACTGGATTTGATGTCGATGAGAATGGCTGCATTGATGATTCAGACGGTGATGGCGTCAAGGACAATGTTGACGCCTGTGTTGATGAAGATGCGACTGGATTTGATATTGATGAGAATGGCTGCATTGATGATTCAGACGGTGATGGCGTCAAGGACAATGTGGATGTTTGCGCCAATGAAGATGCGACAGGATACGATGTCGATGGAAACGGATGCATCGACGATACTGACGGCGATGGAGTCAATGATGCCAACGATGCATTCCCTGAAGACCCTGTTGAAATCGAAGACAGTGACGGCGATGGAGTTGGCGATGTCGCCGATGCCTATCCAATGGATGCCTCCCGCTCTGCTGAAGAAGGAAGTCTCTCAATGCCATTCTGGATTGCATTGGTAATCATAGTCATGATCGCCATCGCTGGAAGTGCTTTGTTCCTGATGAGAAAACTTGGCAGCGATGAAGACGGTTACGAGGGAGCGTTTGCTTCAGAGTTGGCACCTGCGGAAGACATCTATGCCATGGCCGGAATCGATGCCGCGGCTGCAACCAATGTCACCCAAAGTGAAAGTGATGCAACGATGCAATCTACCGGTGCAATGGCTCCAGCTCATGCCACACTGAACGAACATGGTCAGAAAACATGGGTTGACGAGGTCGGCAACACTTGGTGCCAGAATCCTGACGGTAGCATGATGCGATTCGACACTGAAAGTGGAGCCTGGGTCCCCCATCAGTGATTCAAATAGGATTTGAAGTCGGGCCTCCGGGTCTTGCGAATCCTTGAGATGGACCCGGGAGGATACCTCCGATTTTGGTTGATGCACCGTGCAGGTGAGGAGACCGCCAATGTTCGTTGGATGTCTCGCTCGACACTGTGGGGGCGGCTGCCCCCTCCGAATGCATTTGTGGATCTCAATATCGAAACGCGGTTGAGGGTGCTTCGGTTGATTGGAGCCCTCTGCGATTTACGCCAAGGGCATGAGGTCCCACTCATGGTGAGCAGCTTTGCAGAGGCAGCACTGATGGGTTTCACAGATCGGGCACTGAAAATCATCGACCTGTGGGTGAGAGGTGAACAGATGCCACCGTGGCTTGAAGCACGATGTCGCCAAACCCAACGCCACCTCGCTCGACGCATTTCGTCGGCATTGTTGCCCGCGCGAGAAGGTTATCAGGGGCTTTGGCTATTGGATCTCCCTGCGCCCTTCCTCCCATTCGCCGTCGCTGCGCATCGCAAACTGTTCGGAGCCCGAAGTTGGTTGGTCCATTCAGGGGGAGATCGCCTTTGTCCAGGGATTTGGACATGGGCCATCGACACAAACGGTGGAGGTGAGGTACTGCGACGTAGTCGAGCAGGATTTACACCATTCTCATGCGCAAGCGCGCACCGTGATGCATTTGAACCGACTGTGTAGCGGGAGTGCATGGACATCACCATCGTATTGGGTAGCCGGTCAGACATGCCAGTCGCAGAAAAAGCAGCGAAGATTCTAGATGGATTTGATGTGAAATATCAGATTCGAGTCGCAAGCGCACACCGTTCTCCAAAATATCTCGAAGATATCGTCGAAACCGCAGAGAATGATGGTTGCCACGTCTACATCGGGATGGCAGGTGTTGCGGCTGCTCTGCCCGGAGTCCTTGCTTCGATGACACCAAAGCCCGTCATCGGTGTGCCTGTGGGCAGCAAGGTCCCCTATGACAGCCTACTGAGTATCGTTCAGATGCCACCAGGCATGCCCGTTGCCACCGTCGGTGTTGACCGTGGTGACAACGCAGCATTGCTGGCATTGCAAATCATTGGTACCGCAAATGCAGACATTGCTGCGGCTGTTGTGGCATATCGCGAAATGCGAACAAATGCAGTCATCGCAGATGATCAAGCACTGCAAGAAGAACGCGGCGCCTGAGGTGTTTTGATGGATGCTCAGATGCTCATCGATGAGGCCATCGAGGCACTGAATTCACAAATCGATGATACGGCCATCATCGCATGTAGTGGGGGTATAGACTCCACCGTTGCTGCAGTTCTGGCCAACAATGCCGTGGGCAACTTGCTGCACTGTGTTTACGTCGATACCGGATTCATGCGTAAAGGAGAAACCGAAGAAGTTCGAGAAATGTTGACCGATTTGGGGCTTAATCTGAAAGTTGTCGATGCCAGTGACAGATTTTTCAAGCATCTGGAAGGAGTGACTGAGCCTGAAGAGAAGCGTAAGGTGATTGGAGAACAATTCATTCGTGTATTCGAAGAAGAACAAGTCTCATGTGGTGCGAAATATCTCGTACAAGGTACCATTGCACCGGATTGGATTGAATCCGGAGGTGGAGAGCGAGATGTCATCAAGAGTCATCACAATGTGGGTGGTTTGCCCGATGATGTCGATTTGATCATCGTGGAACCGCTACGTGAATTCTACAAGGATGAAGTCCGTGACATGGCAAAGCTGCTTGGAATCCCCAGCAGCAACCGACAACCGTTCCCCGGTCCAGGTTTAGCCGTTCGCGTTTTGGGAAACCTCACTCGCGAACGTACTGAAGCATGTCGAGAGGCCTGCGCAATCGTGGAAGAAGAGTTGGAGGCCGCTGCGGAAGCCGGTGAGATTGAACTCCCTTGGCAATACTTTGCCGCTTTACTACCCGTCAGCAGTGTCGGGGTCCACGGTGATGCTAGAGTCTACGGAGAGACCATCGTTGTGAGGGCAGTACGCAGTATCGATGGCATGTCTGCACGATACTCGGAGATCCCGCACAGCGTCTTGCAAAAAATCAGTACGAAAATTACAAACTCTCTCAAAGGTCATGTAAATCGTGTTGTCTATGACATCACCCACAAGCCACCAGGAACCATTGAGTGGGAGTAATCACTCTTCTTCAAGTTCCCAAGGGGGAATCATTTGCGCTGGCCAATCAGCGACGACGGGGTGAACTGGAGGCTGCTCCAACAGCGTCCAACTACCCGTGACATGAGGCACATCTGCAAAGATAGGACCTAAGCGGGAAAATGGTACTTCACTTCCGACGGGTTTTCGCACGAATGGGTCCATGATGACTCCACTAGGGTGGACAAAATGAATGGCGATGAAATCTTGATTTTCGTGCCTCACACCAAACAATACCAACTCCATTCCAGTATCCCCTACTTCACCCGCCTCCACTTTACGACGTGCGAGGGGGCGGCGAGCCCAGCGCTGAGATTCGGCAATCCATTCCTCGTCAAGATTTGACAATCCAACATCTACGTGTGCGATGGGAAGCAACCAACGACCAGCGGGCCATGCGAGAACTGTTGCAATTCGTACCAAATAAGAGAACCAAAGTGGAATTGAGATGAGCAGTGCAAAGAGAACGATGCTGTCTGAGGGTTGGTTGAGCAACGCCCAACTGAGGACACCCATCAGCAAGGTTTCGATACGAATAAAGTTCCATGAAATCATCTTGACAACCGAGCCTTCGACTTGCTGCATTGCAGCTTGGATCGCACCCAACCAAAGCAAACCAAATCCTGCAAACCACAGACCAAATGCAAGATAAGCACTCATTCCGATTCCCTGCCCTATGGCTTCAAGGAACAATGGAATTGAACCGGCTGCAAGGAAAAAAATCGACCAGGCGGAGGGGAAAAGGAAACCCGTAATGGCTGGTTTCAGACGTTGCCTTCGCCAACCCTTCCATGCTTCGGGAGCATTGGCTTCATGCGGCAATGTGGCTGGAATTCCCAATGAACCATACCAACCGTTCTCACCCAGTAAGAATCCAGGCTTGGCAGAGGCCATGCCAACCGGTGGGAACAGGTCGTTATGACAGTTGAGATGACCCTATTCATCAATCGGATGACGCAAGATTAGGTTCCGAGCAGCCCAGACTTCGTCTACCCGTTTCACAGGTGTATCATGAGGTGCAGTTTTGACCAGTTCAGGATCTTCGCCTAAAATCGCGAGGAAATCATTCGCAAATTGATCGATAGCTTCCTTGCTTTCAGTTTCAGTTGGCTCAAACATGAGACATTCTGGAACAATCATTGGGAAGTAGAGCGTAGGGGCCATGTATCCATAGTCAAGTAAACGCTTGGCGATATCTTTGCCCGTCACCCCTGTGGAATCCTTGACCGGCGTCATGCTGAGGGTAAACTCGTGCTTGACTACATCTGCAGGTGCACCATCGGCCGGCATGGCATGAATCGCTGAGCGGATCTCTTCGGAGGGATTCATGATTCGATGTCGAAGATAATTGGCGTTCAATACAGCATGCTCACTCATGGTTTCGAGTTCTCTTCCATAGCGGCGATAGTAGGCCCAGGCGCGAACGGTTGCACCCGCATTACCATGCCATTGCTGAACCTTCCCGATGGATTTCGGGGGATCATACCAATCAAACCAGACTTCCCCTTCTTCGTCTTCACTAGCAACAACAAGGGGTGCAGGAAGATAATCGGCCAAGTGAGCTTTGACACCAATTGGACCTGCACCGGGACCGCCACCGCCATGAGGTTGGCTGAAGGTCTTATGCAAGTTGTAGTGAACGGCATCAAAACCCATCAAACCGGGATTGGTTTTACCTAAAATTGCGTTAAAGTTAGCCCCGTCATAATACATCTGCCCACCTGCATCGTGAACAATACGTGCTGCTTCAGCGATTTCCGGCTCAAAGATTCCCAGTGTACTCGGGTTGGTAATCATCATCGCGGCTGTGTCCTCACCAACGACAGCCCGTAGAGCATCCAAGTCGAGTTGACCGTTCTCCAAAGAAGGAATCTCGATGATTTCATAACCACACATGGATGCACTGGCAGGATTGGTTCCGTGTGCACTATCGGGGACAATCACCTTGTTGCGATGTTCTTCACCAATGTCTCGGTGATACTCTTGGATACAACGCATTGCGGTGAACTCACCTTGGGCACCTGCGACTGGTTGAAGGGTAACGGTGTCCATGCCCGCACAGTGTTCAAGCATCTCTTGCATTTCATGGAAAATCGCCATCAAACCTTGGAGATGAGAAGCTGGAGCCAAAGCATGGATATCATTCATCCCCGGGATTTGCACAATCTTCTCATTGACACGAGGATTGTGTTTCATTGTGCAAGAACCAAGAGGATAGAATCCTGAGTCAATCCCATGACTTCGGGTCGAAAGCCAAGTGTAATGTCGCACAATTTCGGGTTCGGATGCACGTGGCCACCGCGGTAGATTCTCTCGTTGGAGAGCGGTGGGGAATTCGAAATCATCAGAGATTGGATCAGGTTGAGCATAGCCTGCCCCTTCGGCACCTTTGAATCCAAACAAGTCACTCATTCGTATCCCTCCAACCAATCTTGGATGCCTTCAACCAATTCTTCAATATCCTCCAAATCGATTTGATCCGTCGCACAAATCAGAATTTCATTTTCCCGCTCAGGCCACCATTGAGACAAATCAAGGCCACCGGTGATGTCACATTCGTGATCTAAGAAGTTGAGTAAATCCGCTGCAGGCTTCTTGAGACGCACTGCGAATTCATTGAAGTGGACACCATCAGGATGGACCGCTTCAACGCCCTCCAAAGCCAGCACAGCATTCTTGGTTGCAGAACAAGCGCCGGCATTTCGACGTGCGAGTTTCTCCAAACCCTCCGGGCCAAGCAACGCCATATGCATGGCCCCCATCAATGCAATCAAGGTCTCATTGGAGCAGATGTTGGATGTAGCACGATGCCTTCGAATGTGCTGCTCTCTGGTACTAAGTGTGAGCGTGAATGCGCGTCCTCCACCCGAATCCTTGGATAGACCGACAATCCGACCTGGCATTTGTCGGATGTATGCATCTCGGCAGGCGAACAGTCCGTAAATGGGACCACCGGCAGTAGGGCCGATTCCGAATGGCTGACCCTCTCCAACCACGATATCTGCACCATAGTCACCGGGAGCAGCAATCAGTCCCAGTGAGACGGGTTGAACACCCACAATCAATGCCGTATTTTCGCCAATCAATGACTTGAGTTGCATCAAGCCCTCGTCGAGGAGTCCGAAGGCATTGGGTTGTTCGACATACACCGCACAGGCACCCTCCGCACAGACCGCGGCCTCAAGGTCCAGCAAGCCGTCCTCACGATGTGCGAGCTTGTGAATCACAATCTCGGCACCTTGAGTGTAGTTCTCAATCACCGACATTCGATGAGGTGGTATCAGTTCGGAGACATAAACAGTCGATTTTTGCGTGGCTTTACGATCGTGAATACGGACTGCACAGGTCAGGGCTTCGGCCGCAGCTGTACTCGCATCGTACATTGAAACGTTTGAAACTGGAAGTCCAACCAATTCGGAAATCATGGTTTGAAATTCCCACATCGCCTGCAACATCCCTTGACTGACCTCGGGCTGATAAGGGGTGTAAGAAGTCAAAAATTCACCACGAGTCGCTAGCATGGGGACCATTGATGGAACGAAATTGCTGTACAAGCCTGCGCCGAGGAAGGAAGGGCGACTATCCACCGAGACATTGGATCCCAACAACATCCGAGCCTCGCGAAGGATTTCTTCTTCGGTTTGCGGCCCGGGCAAGTTCAGTGGTTCCGTACGGCGAACATCCTCCGGAATGTCGGAAAACAGGTCATCCATGGAAGACATTCCCATGGCTGCCAACATCTCTTGCTCTCGTCCAAGGTTTGGGAGTTGATCGACCATAATTCCACCACGACCACCCCTTCGGGGTGACTTTACACTCCCGCCTGTCATCTATCGGCTCTTCAAGTTTCGTTTGGCGCCGCAACAAAATCGTGATGGGAAGAGCCGTCAATCTCATACCCTGTACATGCAAGCCAAGCACAGGTGAGCCCGTGCGAGTAGGGGTAAGCGGTATTGATGAATTTGTCCAGCCCTACCTTGAAGAGGCCCTTGGGGATGCTTTGGTCAAAATCCCAACTGAAGCCTTGAGCGAGAAGCTCCAGCTCGATGCTTATCTCGCATCCTGCAACGCTGTCATTTTGATGAATGCGCATCCGAATGAATCGGGCGCACGCAATGATCGAGCAGCACTCCTGTCGATGCGAGATGCGGCTCGTCCGGTCTTGGAAGCGGTGGAGCGGCACGGAAGTTTGCACCTCGTGTTGGTTGGAACACTTCGTGTTCACCCACAAGCCACCCCTGAGGACCCATTTTATTCGAGTCAATCTTCACTCGCACCACGGGATATCGCTGCTGAAGGTCAACTATGGGTTGAAGAACGAGCGCTTGAGCATGCCACCGAAGAATCGCCAGTCAGTGTGGTTCGTTGCTCAAATGTTCAGGGCGTACTTCCGAACTCAGGTTCTGGAAATGGAATCCTTCACCAATTTGCACAGGATTCCATCTTTGGTTGGCTCAGTGTACCGGGTGATGGGACTCAAGTGAAGGATTTCGTCCACATCATGGATGTGATTGAAATCATCATGCACGTTCTACAAAATCCACCCCCAACGCGAGAGACACTTTGCATCGGTAGTGGAGAAGCCATGACAATGAGTGATGTAGCTGCGATTTACCAAGAGCGAACCGGTTGTGACCCACAATATGGGAATGATGATTCCAACGAGGTTTGGGGTGCCGTGGACGTATGGGAAATCGAGCAACGATGTGGTTTCCGTCCCTCGGTTTCACCGATGGAAATGATTGACGAAGCGCTTCAGAACGCTGGCGTGTAATCAATTGATTCGGATGAACGAACCATCGGTTTGCATCTGCCAATTGCTACCATCAGGCGCGTTGTAAATCGTCTCTCCCATGGCACCTGTCGAATATCCACCCCCACCGGGTAGTTGTGTGTAGTCGGACAGGACCTGAGGCGTGACTGGAGCTACGACTGGAGTCGCAAAAGGATCCGAGGGCATCATCGGTTGATCCCAAGACGCTTGCGCTACCGTCGATTGACCATTCTTCCGCATGATGAGGACCGTGGCCATAGCAGCGATTCCCAAAAGCAAAACAACACCGATGATGATGAAGACCATGTTCTTCTGTAGGACAGCGCTCGTATCGCCTAGATTCACACGCTCATCCAATGAACAGCCGGCATAATCACCGCTGGTTTGTACCGATTCGCCTGCTGGAGTTTCTAGACAAACATCAATGTCAGTCATGACACCATCAGCGTCTTCATCACGTTGACTTGCCGAACAACCGATCAAATCACCCTCGAGAAGGACTTCTTCACCTTCAGGTGTGTCCAAGCAAACATCGAGATACAGGCGAATGTTGTCACCGTCGGAATCGGCATCCCCCGACCAGCAACCAAAGCTGTCGACTTCGCCAAAGGACGGATTACTGGCTCGTGTGGATTCATTGGAGGTCGAGGCACATTGGTCTACTCCGTTGGGAATCACCAAATCACCGGCGACACCATCTTCATCGATGTCATATTCAGATACATGGCATCCATCAATCGAAGTTTGTGTCCGATACATTGCAGGTGTGTTTGGACAATCGTCCAGATACAGCAACTTCCCATCTTCGTCCTCATCAGATTCGCCTACCCAGCAGCCAATTTCATCCACTGCAAATCCATGAGATGCATTGAACATCTCTCGTGTGGACGAACTGGGCGTGCTCTGACAGTTGTCAAGATGGTCCCAAACGCCATCACCGTCGGTGTCCTGTTGGGTCATCCAGCCGCAACCTGTAACGTCAATGTCCTCTCCTAGTGGCGTGTTGGGGCATTGATCGACCTCATCGGACACAGAGTCTTGGTCATCGTCGGTATCTTCGGTGTCGTCCTTACAGCCATCACGGTCCCAGTCATTTTGCGGTGTTGAAATCCAACCTGTTTCGCCTCGAGCACAGTTGTCGTCAACGTCAAGGAATCCATCGCCATCATCATCGGAGTCCTCGTCCATGTCTCGGCAACCGTCGCCATCCATGTCGGAAATAAAGTCTGAGACCCAACCGGTTGAACCTCGTGGGCAGGCATCACTTGAATCTGGAATCGTGTCACCATCATCGTCGTCATCTTCGTCTAAATCGCGGCACCCGTCACCGTCAAGATCTGTGGAAGCCACACTGGTCCAATCGAGTTTCCAACCATTGGGACCTGGAGAACAATTGTCATTGGCATCAGAGACTTCGTCACCGTCGTCATCATTGTCTTCGGTTTCATCCTTGCAGCCGTCGCCATCGCGATCGGTATTTTGATTGGAAACCCATCCAAGTTCACCCGTTGGGCACATGTCCAAAGGAGCACCCGTGGTATCTCGGTCATTCAGGCCGTCATTGTCATCATCTGCATCCTCACCGCCGTCTTTGCAACCATCACTGTCATGATCAGTGGTGGAGTCTGCCGTCCAATTGTACCAACCACGCTGACAGTCATCATCGAGGTCTATGACACCGTCATTGTCATCGTCGGTATCTTCCTCGGTATCGTGGCAACCATCACGGTCGTGATCATTGGCCGAATTGCTTGACCATTGTTGCTTGAACATCGTGCCCGTGCAGGGATCGTTGGCATCGTCGACACCATCGTCGTCATCGTCTGCATCCTCTGTAGCATCGAGACAACCGTCTTGGTCCATGTCAATGCTGACATCGGTCGTATCCCAATTGGCCTCAGGGCCGTCACAATCGTCGTTTTCGTTGAGTTTTCCATCGCCATCGATGTCATCATCACAGGCATCCCCCATGTTGTCTCCATCGATGTCGGACTGATCGGCATTGGCTGTCCCCGGACAGTTGTCATCAAGGTTGCCAACACCATCCCCATCACTGTCAGCTTGTATCGCCCAAAGATGGATACCAGTATTGAAAGCGTACCTATTTCCATTTGTGTTAGGGTCAGTGAAGTAGTTTCCATTGGTACTTTCACTACCTGAACCAAGGGTAATGGAACAGGTTTGTCCACTGGCAGTAACACCGCCTCGACAGTGGTCGCCCATACTTACAATCGAACCTGAAGGCATTGTGGCAATCGCATACCCCTCATCATTGAATGAGCCATCTGCAACTTCGGCCCATTGCCAATTTCCAGTTGTATCAATTCCTGCGATTACCATTCCCATGTATGTGCTTGAGATGGTGTTGCTACCAAAACTAGCACTCCCTGACTGAGCCACGTAACCATCGCTGGTTACCGAAGCAAAGGTACCTGCAATTGCAAGAGAGCCTTGCCCGGTCATGTCGATTGAACGAGCTGTTTGATATGCACCACTGGTGGAACCCGTGGCCCATGACCATTGGTTGTTGCTACCCAATTCAGCGACGAAAATGATACGATCGTTGGCACCACTTCCACCAACTTGTTGAGTTCCAAACTGAGCATTACCAATGGTGTGGCCTGTTGCATAAACTGTTCCAGAGTCTGCAACCATATCCATGATCTGCACAATCCCCCCTGTCGCTCCAACAGTAGCAACATCCACATGGGAACCACCTTTTGTCAACTTGACAATATAGGAGGCAAGTTGTCCTGCGGCTTGTGTTTGTTGACTACCGAATGTCGCAGTCCCTGCGAACCAACCACAGGCAAACACATTGTTCCCATCGACTGTGATACAGGACCCGTAGTCTTCCTCGGGCCCTCCAGCGGTGTATACCCATGACCATCGGTTGCCTCCAGTGGTCACTTGTCCAGTAGACAATTGAGCGACCCAAATGTCCATCTTTCCACTGGTGCTCACTGAATTAGAATTGAAATTTGCCGTTCCGTTGAATGACCCTGTGGCAAATACATTGCCACTTGAATCTACGGTGATGTCTTCACATGAATCATCATCGGTGGTACCTCCTGCAACGGCGGTCCATTGGAACTGACCATTTCCGTTGACCTTGCTCACGAAGGCATCCATTGTATCCTGAGTTGAACGATATTGGTCTGAACCAAACGTGACGTTTCCGGTAAACCAACCACAAACAAAAATGTCAGTTCCATGGGTGGCAATGCCACTAATCATTGCATACCCGCCGCCACCGTATTCACCGGTTTCGGACAACCACTGCCATGTACCCGAGTTGCCATCTGCTTTTGCAAGGTAAGCCACTTGCCCCGGAGATCCGGAACCAAATGCATCCGATGATGAAGCATGGGTGCCAAACAGTGCATCTCCAATCAGCATCCCGCCTACCAATACGTCTCCAGCGGAGTCGACATCCATGGTATTCGGCCAGATAACGGCAGCCAATCCATTCGGGTCCATCCCTGCGCTTTGGGTCCATTCATTTTGGGCCGCATGAGAAATCACAATTTCTTCAGGTAGTTGTTCAACTCGATCCTGTGAGGAATGAATCCCCGCAATCGGTTGCAACAATAGTGCAAAAATAACCGCGAAAAGCAGGCTGTTTGCGAGGTAGTTGGTTCTGTCAGTCATGACACGCCCTTTAGGGCGTGATACTTAATG
>DAHO01000036.1:0-9085 GCA_002498455.1 Euryarchaeota archaeon UBA602 | reverse complement strand
TGTTCAGCCCAATCATCCATTTCGGGTGTTCGGAACCACCACTTTCGATCGTCATCTAACCACCATTCGCAACCGTTCTCGTCGACCTTGTAATTGGGGTCATCCTCGTAGTTGTAGTCGTCTTCCTCGGCGACGGTTTGCTCGGCCACCTCAGTTGCAGGTGCTGGCATGTCTCCACGCTTCAATGCTCTACGGGCATCTCGCTCGGTCGCTTGTCGACGCTTGATGACCAATACAGCACCAACTGCGCCTCCTACGATGAGTAAAATGACAACTGCAAAGATGGCCACCATTGCACCGGATGAACTATCATCACCAACAGCGGCCAACTGACTGACTGAACAACCGTTCTCATTGACCGTCGCCCCAGGGGTCGTATATGGACAACCGTCGTCGCCATTTGGAATGCCGTCACTGTCTTCGTCCTGTTGTTCAAAGTTGCATCCTCCCTCGAAAATTAACTCCTCAGGGTTGCTATCAGGACAGATGTCCAACCAGTTATCATAACCGTCTTCATCATCGTCCCCATCTCCTGTCCAACATCCGAAGATGTTGTCAAATGAATACCCGGGGTTTGCATCACGAATGCTTTGGTTTGAGGTCCCCAAACAGGCATCATTGATGTCGATTACACCGTCTTCATCCGAGTCTTGTTGGGTCAGATAACCACAGCCAAAATCATCAATTTGTTCACCGGTTGGAGTATCCGGACATTGGTCGAGATTATCGGCAATACCGTCGCCATCAATGTCGTCTGTACAACCATCAAAGTTCAGATCAAAGCCTTCGATTGCGGCGACTTCTGGGCAGAGATCGAGATCATTTCGAATACCATCCTCGTCATTGTCTCCTTGTTCAGCGGAGCAACCGCCTTCGAACACAGTGACTCCCTGAGGAGTTCCCGGACAAAGATCAGAACCATCGTTGAATCCATCATTGTCATCATCTGGATCTTCATCTGAATCTCTGCAACCGTCGCCATCGGCATCAAGCAATGGAGTGGATTCCCAACCGGTCACTCCACTGGGGCATGAATCACCGACATCGGGAACTTTGTCACCATCGTCATCGGTGTCTTCTCCAGCATCGCGGCAGCCGTCTCCATCGACGTCCGTACTGGGGTCAGAGGTCCATCCTATATCCCCCGATGGACAGGAATCATTTGCATCCAACAGGCCATCACTATCATCGTCGTCATCTTCATCGAAGTCTCGGCAACCATCGCCATCCCGATCGGTCTCGGTTTGTGAATTCCAATCCAACGCTCCTGTCAGACAATCATCAGTGAAATCCAGAATCCCGTCGCCATCGTCGTCAAGATCTTCGCTAGAATCTAAGCAACCATCGCCATCTTGGTCAACGCTAGAATCGGAAGTCCAACCGGTTTCTCCGCGAGGACAGCGATCGAGTTCATCGCCCTCTTCATCGACATCATTGATTCCGTCATTGTCGTCATCAGCATCGTCATCGTTGTCATCGCAACCATCACCATCGTGATCGTTCTCTGGTGAAGATGTCCAAGTTCGGTTGTATGGATACCGAGGGCATGAGTCAAATTCGTCGAGAACGCCATCGCTGTCGTCGTCGATATCTTCGTCGGCATCGTGACATCCGTCGGAGTCGTAATCATTGGCCAAACCACTGCTCCAGTTGTGTTTGGTCGAGGAATCATCACAATCATCCATGCCATCAAGGATACCGTCTCCATCGTCATCGTTGTCTTCGGTATCGTCCTTGCAACCATCGCGATCTCGATCATTCATCCAAATCGATTGATTCCAGTTGATCGACGGCCCAATGCAATCGTCCCAGTAATCATCTAGATTGTCTGCATCAGCGTCTGAATCGCATAAATCTCCGATGGAATCCCCATCCATATCGGCTTGATCGGTATTGTTGACGGTTGGACAATTGTCATCCAAATCCGGCACAGTGTCATAATCCGTGTCGACTTCAAACACCCAAACGAATCCAGCTCCTTCAACCTCAGAGTAAGTTGTTTTGTTGACGCTACCAAAGCTTGATCCGCAACCAAATGCAAGATCGACGCAATGCCGACCTCCGGTGAGAATTTTTCCTAGACCCAGCCATGAAACACCGTAGGCAATATCGTCTTTCTCTCCTCCAAATCCATCGGCCCACACCCAATTTCCGTAGGCATCAAGTCCCGCGACGAAGCCTTCGACACCTGGTGCACGTGTGAGCAAAAATGAGCCAAAGGTTGCATTCGTCCAAAACTCGTTATTATCCAAGAATGCTCCAGAAACAGCAATTGTCCCAAGGGGACCGACGGCGAGATCGTACACGTATTGTTCAGAGCCTTGCGCCCCACTGGTACGTGTGGCCCAAACCCAGTTTCCATTGGTCCCAATCGAGGCGACAAAGCCGTTCGTCGCGCTGGTGTTGGCCAGCATCGATAGCGTGGCTGAATTGCCGTTTCGGAAATCGGCACTTCCGGAGAAATCACCGCCAACATAGACGTCACCGTTGCCGAATGTAACGGCTGTAGCAAACACAGGTTGGCCATTGACCCCACCTTGAATGTCCCTAGACCAAGCAAAGGTACCCGCAGGATTGACCTTACTGACAAAACCGTTGTATGGACGACCCGCAGATACGATGTGATTGCTGGGCCAGTCGAGTACGTTGTCTTGGTAGTACCCTACAATGTAGGCATTTTCAATATCATCCAAGGCAATCGCAGTGAGGTTGTCATTGTATTCTCCTCCCCAAGTTTGTACCCAAGAGAGACCACCCATTTGATCGACTTTGAGGACGTACATGTCGGTCCCTCCTTCCGATTGATGTTGATTCGGACCGAACTGCGCCAACGAACGGAACGAGCCAACCACATAGGCCGAGCCTTCGCCGGTTGCAGCGCAACCATTTGCAAGGTCGTCATAGGGACCCCCCCAAGTGGAGACAACATCCCAATCTGAAATCGTGACATTGTAAAGCGCAGCAAATCCGTCAGCATACAGACCACCGGTAGTTACGGAGTGATTGCCGAATGTGATGGTGTCCGTAATCCAACCACATACCCAAATTCCGGAGGGGCCAACCGATGCTTGCTCAATATGTGCTGAACCCACTGAATCCGAGGGTTTTCCGGTTTCCACAAACCATGACCAACCGCCGTATTGATCCAACTGGGCCAAGAAAGCGGTCCGTTGATCTCTTTCCGTCGGAGAAGGACCATTGTCGAACATCACATCACCACGATAGGAACCTGCGATAATGACAGCGTTGTTGGTGCTGTTGACAACATCGCTAATCCAAACGCTATTGACATCTCCGGGTCCATTCTGGGCATTTGGATTCGCAGTTCCTTGCTTGACCCACGAGGTAACACCTTTCGCACCTGAATTGAAAATCGCGTCGATTTGAGCTTCATTCAATTCCGGATACGATTCTGATTGATTCACAGTATCTGGATTCTCAAATGGCCCTAGAGAACCAATCCACGGTGCCGAAATCAACGTCAGCAGAACCACAACAACGAGAGAGGTACGGGCTTGCATGACAACGCCCTTCGGGCGTTACCATTTCAACGTTCACTCTAAATGAACGGAGGGCGAACCACGACAGCGGGCAAATTCCGACGAGGATTGACTGCGATTTCAACCTCATCTCCCACTTCAACATCCTCCATGTAGGCCAAACCAATGCCGACCTTTCCAAGGCTAGGCGAGGGGCCACCGGATGTGATGATTCCAACTTGAACTCCGTCTTTCAGAACGGCATGACCCATGCGGGGGAATGGGCCCTTCCCTGTCGCTTTCAATCCAAGCCACTTGATTCCAGAACCATCAAGCTGTTTTGCCTTGGTAGATTCGACCCGAGACTTACCAATGAAGTCGTGATCTAAGTTCAATCCGAACGGCACGAAAGTTTCTGCAGTATCCCGATGTAAATTGGAATCGTCACCCAAGTCTGGATGACAGAAGTCTTGGCCCGATAGAAGGAAACCTTTCTCCATCCTCAGGGTATCTCTCGCACCCAAACCGACGGGACAAATGCCGTGTCCACCATCATCGAGTAGAGCATCCCAAAGCGACTTGACTTGTGAATTTGGAACAAAGATTTCGAATCCTCTCTCACCCGTGTAACCTGTACCTTGGACCCAACCAGTAATGCCCAATTCATTCTCCACAATGGTTTGTCCATGGAAGTGTCGAGTAACATTTCCAGCTCCCAAAATCGATTCCAAGATTTGTGGAGAATAGGGACCTTGCAGAGCCAGAATACTCGTGTCATCGGAGAGGTTCTCAATCGTGATACCTTCCACAATGTTGGTGTGAAAATGTTCCCACATATGATTGATCATGCTGGCATTGGGCACACCCAAAATTTCGGTCTCACTGACAACGCAGAAAATCATGTCATCAATGATGAGACCCTCTTGGTCAAGGAAGTGTGTGTAAGCACAACGTCCCGGCGGGATTGCACTGGCTTTTTGAGTACCCACATCATCCATCCACAGACGCACGTTCTCACCGGTAAATCGGAAGAAGCCCATGTGAGACACATCGAACAAACCGGCATTTTCTCGGGTATTGAGGTGTTCTTCCATCATCGATGTATACCAAATCGGTAATTCAAATCCGTGGAAATCGACAATGTTTCCTCCTCTTTCGACATGTGCATCGTAGAGTGCGGTGCGAATCAACTCGCCTTCTGACATGACGCGAGGGCCACATGGTCAGCCCTTGAATCGCTCGGCGATTGGCTCAGGTTTGATTCGGAACCATCAAACACTGTATCGGGAGGGTTGAGCGCATGTCCAGCCACCCCGTAAACGAGCCCATCCTAGGTTACGCGCCCGGAAGTCCGGAACGAGTCGCATTGCAATCCGAGTTAGACCGACAAATGTCAGAAGTTGTTGAAATACCTTGCATCATCAACGGTGAGAAGGTGTTCACAGGCAACACAACAACTCAAGTAATCCCTCACAAACATGGACACATTTTGGCAAATGTGCATTTGGCAGGGAAGGCAGAGATTGCAGCAGCATGTCAGGCTGCAATCGATGCCCAATCCGACTGGATCGATTTGGGTCTCGAGGCACGATGTGCAATCTTTGAGCGCGCCGCAGAAATGTTGGCAGGTGATTGGCGCATGAAGGTCAACGCATCGACAATGTTGAACCAGAGTAAGACGGCTTTTCAAGCCGAAATCGATTCTGCATGCGAGTTGATTGATTTCTGGAATTTCAACTGCCATTATGCGCGTGAATTCCACGACATGTACCAACCTCTTGTCTCCCCAACCGGGGTCAAAAATAGTACTGAGATTCGACCTTTGGAGGGATTTATACTCGCAATTACCCCGTTTAATTTTAGCAGCATTGCCGCGAACCTACCGAGTGCACCAGCCATTTTGGGGAACACTGCGGTTTGGAAGCCCAGTCGCAACTCCTACCATTCCAATTACGTCTTGATGGAATTGATGATGGAAGCCGGTGTCCCGGCTGGAGTCATCAACTTCGTTCCAAGCAGTGGTGCAGAAATCACTGAAGTGTGCATGTCAAACTCCGATTTGGCAGGTGTCCATTTTACCGGTTCTACCGCCGTGTTCCAAGGCCTTTGGCAGAACATTGGCCGATCTCTGCCCATGCTCAAATCCTATCCACGTATCGTTGGAGAAACTGGTGGCAAGGACTTCGTTGTTGCTCACCCAGAATGTGACGAGCAAGGTCTACTAGTCGCCTTATTGCGGGGTTCCTTTGAGTACCAAGGACAGAAGTGTTCGGCAGCCTCTCGCGCTTATGTGCCCCAATCGGTGTGGGGGCGAATTTCCGGGCCATTGTGCGATGAGGTCGGAAAAATCACCATGGGTGATGCTCGCGACTTCACCAACTTCATGACCGCTGTAATTGACCAGCGGGCCTTCGATAAAATCTCAGGTTACATTGAGCGAGCGAAATCCAGCGATGCTTGCGAAGTGATTGTCGGTGGAGGTTACGATGACAGTGTAGGCTGGTTCATTGAACCCACCATCATTGTCACAACCGATCCAAATTACGAATCGATGGTCGAGGAAATCTTTGGACCCGTGCTGACCGTGTATGTTTACGAAGATGACGACTTTGTCAACGTGCTAGAGGTTTGTGACAAGGCGAGCCCATACGCTCTAACTGGGTCTATTTTTGCAACCAATGATGCGGATATCCAGACGGCATTCAATGCACTTCGATTCACTGCTGGGAACTTCTACATCAATGACAAGCCCACCGGTGCTGTTGTTGCACAGCAACCCTTCGGAGGCGCCAGGGCATCTGGAACCAATGACAAAGCTGGAGGCCCACTCAACCTGTTGCGATGGATTAGTCCTCGCAGCGTCAAGCACACCCTCGACATTCCTCAGGATTGGAGATATCCGTTTATGGAATCTGATAACAAAGATTGAAGAGTCTAATTCATCACCACAGACTGGGGAGCATTTGCTGAGAGGTCATCTTTTGATGGCGACCCATTGACCTGATCTGGGTAATGCCAGCGGAGGGAGAAAAAATGAAGAAAAACCTGATTTCGCAGAAAAACCGCCTAAGTCTTTTGATTGTAGTTATGCTATTGCTGATGATTCCATTCTCAGGATGTATAGGAAATGAAGAACAAGACAATGAATTGGTCATCATCACCTACGATGTCTTGGCACTAACCGATGACATGATTCAACAATTTGAAAATGAATCAGGCCTGAGTGTGACTTTGGTCAAACTCGATGATGCTGGATCGATTTTGGATTACCTGATTCAGAATGAAGGTACTGAGAATATTGACCTCGCAATTGGACTCGACAATACGTACCTACAAACAGCAATCAATCGTGGAGTTTTGACGGAGCATCAAGCGAATATTTTGTCGGCATCACCATCGCAAAATACGCCGATTTCCGAAGCCGCATTGTTGCCATACAGCGGTTCGCTGGCGGTACCGTTCGATATGGGCTATGTCTGCCTGAACTATGATACGAGTATTGTTGATGGTGAGAATATGACTGTCCCTACCAACTTGTGGAATCTTACTGAGGAGGAGTGGCGAGGCAAGGTTGCAATCCCATCGCCCGTCTCAAGTAGCCCCGGAAGAGCGTTCATGCTCGCTACCCTGGATTACTTCTCGTATTCTGAGGACTCGTCAGATTCGTTCAAACAGTGGTGGTCAGCAATGGAAGAGAACGATGTTATCATCACATCTGGTTGGACTGAAGCCTATGAAACTCACTACTCCGGTGGTTATGGTGAATGGACCGAGGGATACATTGGAGATGCACACATCACAGTCTCTTACTGTCATTCGCCGGGTGTTGAATCATGGTATAATGAGAACTGGACCAAGTCTGCATCACTCGATTTACCTCAAAGTTCGTTCTTCCAAGTTGAGTATGCCGCCGCGGTCACTGGCGGAAATGTTGAGGCTGCATCGGAATTCATCGACTATCTGTTGAGTGAACAAGTCAATTCGCAAATGCCTGAACAGAATCTGATGTATTCCGTGTTGGAAGGGGAAGATCTACCCACTGCCAATGGATACAGATATCACTCAACCGTGCCATCAGAGCCCGCTGAAATATCGATGCAAGAAATAGCTGAGAACATGGAGTTATGGCTTCAACAATGGAATTCGGCTATGACATCAGGTGACTGAATGAAAAAGATTGCCAATTTGGCCGCTGTCACCTTATATTCAGCGATAATCATCATCCCATTGGCTTTAGCCATAGAGCGTTTGGTTTCGGTAACCGGGATTACACCCGTAGATTGGATTGGCTCCCTTGATGAGAACTATATCTCACAGAATGTACTGAAATTCACATTTTTTCAGGCATTATCTTCCACAATCATTACACTGATGATCGGGATTCCCATATCGTGGATGTTGGGCAGATACAAGTGGCGATTTGAATCTCTAATCAGAACCCTCCTCACACTGCCTTTCGTAATCCCCTCGATTATTGCAGCGATGGGATTTTTGACAATCATCGGCCCCAGTGGATTCGATATTCGAACGAATGAAGAAACATGGTGGTTGACACTGATCATCTCTCATGCATGGTTCAACATGGCATTGGTCATTCGATTTTGTGAGCCGGTTCTTTCGACACTGAATCCCGCACTGGAAGAACAGTTACGTTTGTTGCCAAATGGAAGGAAGATGTTCGCTCGATTCAGAAACCTGTGGTGGCCAATGTTGGCACCATCGGTTGCGGCTGCTGCATGCATGACTTTCGTGTTCTCATTTACTTCCTTCGCATTGGTAAAGTGGATCACGATTCGCGACAGTACATTGGAAAGTATGATGGCTACAATCTCTTCCTCAGCAGGAATTGAAGGGTACATGGAATTTACCTCCGATATCGTGATGGGTGCGTCACTGATACAATTTACAATACTCCTAATTTCGCTTTGGCTCACATCATTCATCCAAAAAAACAGACAAGTCAAATTAACCCAATCGAGTATTTATCATGCGCAAAAGAAGAATCCCCGGGGGTGGCTAATACTGATTCCCGCGTTGATTTTCGCAATGTTACCACTCCTCTCTGTGGTTTTGGGTTCATTCCGAATTCGTGAATTGGGACAAGATGCAAATACCTCAAGATGGGGTTTAGAAGGATGGTCTGAAGCGATTCATGGGTCGTATTCATTCCCACCCATGATTGATGCCGTCGCTAATTCATTGGGTTATGCGACGATTGCGTTAATGGTTTCACTCCCATTGGGTTATTTGCTGGCATCTGCAATTCATGATTTGGAGAAGGATTATCCAAAAACTGCATACTGTTTGGATCTTTTTTCCATGCTACCATTTGCACTTAGTGCAGGAATGGTAGGCTTAGGAGTTCTACTTGGTATCATCAAATTGAACATTGATATTGCATACAATTTCTGGCCGCTTCCTGCTCTGGCACACATTATGCTGACAACGCCCTTCGTCGTTCGAATCATGTTGCCTAGGTTGAGATCCTATGACCAAGAATACGATGACAACGCTCGAGTATTGGGGATGAACAATTTTCAGATTTTTTACAGAATAAAATTACCTTTGATACGCGGTTCACTCATCATTTCAACAATTTTCATTTT
>DAHO01000034.1 GCA_002498455.1 Euryarchaeota archaeon UBA602 | reverse complement strand
TTCTGCCGCAAGCCGCGCTTATGTGCCTAGGTCGGTATGGAATGCAATTAGAGACGACCTTGTATCTGAGATATCCAAAATCAAGATGGGCGATGCTCGGGATTTTACAAACTTCATGACTGCTGTTATAGATCAGCGCGCCTTTGACAAAATCTCAGGTTATATTGATCGAGCAAAGTCAAGAGATACCTGCTCAGTAATCTGTGGTGGAGGTTACGATGACTCAACAGGTTGGTTCATCGAGCCTACAATTATCGAAACTAGTAATCCGACTAGTGAGAGTATGGTTGAGGAAATTTTCGGCCCAGTGCTAACCGTTTATGTCTACGACGATTCTGACTTTGACCACGTTCTAACAATGTGCGACGAAGCATCTCCATACGCCCTAACTGGAAGTATTTTCTCAAGTTCGGAAGAGAATATTCAGAAGGCATACAATGCTCTAAGATTTACAGCAGGTAATTTCTACATCAACGATAAGCCAACTGGCGCAGTAGTTGCTCAGCAACCATTTGGTGGTGCACGTGCCAGTGGGACGAACGACAAGGCAGGTGGTCCACTCAATCTACTTCGATGGATTTCACCTCGTTCCGTAAAGCGTACATTGGATATACCGCAAGATTGGACATATTCATTCATGGGTGCTGATGAATAATCCCAAGGTTGATTATCTTCCCTCTGTAGCAGCAACTTAGGGGAGCTTAGTGCTGAGAGGTCGCTCTCGGGCGACGACCCATTGACCTGATCTGGGTAATGCCAGCGGAGGGAGTAAAATGAACAAAAACCTAATTTTGGAGAAAAATCGCCTAAGTCTTTTGATTGTAGTTATGCTATTACTGATGATTCCATTCTCAGGATGTATAGGAAATGAAGAACAAGACAATGAATTGGTCATCATCACCTACGATGTCTTGGCACTAACCGACGACATGATTCAACAATTTGAAAATGAATCAGGCCTGAGTGTGACTTTGGTCAAACTCGATGATGCTGGTTCGATTTTGGATTATCTGATTCAGAATGAAGGTACTGAGAATATTGACCTCGCTATTGGACTCGACAATACGTACCTACAAACAGCAATCAATCGTGGAGTTTTGACGGAGCATCAAGCGAATATTTTGTCGGCGTCATCCTCGCAAAATACACCGATTTCTGAAGCCGCATTGTTGCCGTACAGCGGTTCGCTGGCGGTACCGTTCGATATGGGCTATGTCTGCCTGAACTATGATACGAGTATTGTTGATGGTGAGAATATGACTGTCCCTACCAACTTGTGGAATCTTACTGAGGAGGAGTGGAGAGGTAAGGTTGCAATCCCATCGCCTATCTCAAGTAGCCCCGGAAGAGCGTTCATGCTCGCTACCCTAGATTACTTCTCGTATTCTGAGGACTCGTCAGATTCCTTCAAACAGTGGTGGTCAGCAATGGAAGAGAACGATGTTATCGTCACATCTGGTTGGACTGAGGCCTACGAAACTCACTACACCGGTGGTTATGGTGAATGGACCGAGGGATACATTGGAGATGCACACATCACAGTCTCTTACTGTCATTCGCCTGGTGTTGAATCATGGTATAATGAGAACTGGACCAAGTCTGCATCACTCGATTTACCTCAAAGTTCGTTCTTCCAAGTTGAGTATGCCACCGCGGTCACTGGCGGAAATGTTGAGGCTGCATCGGAATTCATCGACTATCTATTAAGTGAACAAGTCAATTCGCAAATGCCTGAACAGAACCTGATGTATTCTGTGTTGAAAGGGGAAGATCTACCCACTACCAATGGATACAGATATCACTCAACCGTCCCATCAGAGCCCGCTGAAATATCGATGCAAGAAATAGCTGAGAACATGGAGTCATGGCTTCAACAATGGAATTCGGCTATGACATCAGGTGACTGAATGAAAAAGATTGCCAATTTGGCCGCTGTATCCTTATACTCAGCGATAATAATCATCCCATTGGCATTAGCCATACAGCGGTTGGTTTTGGTTACCGGGATTACACCCGTAGATTGGATTAGCTCCCTTGATGAAAACTATATCTCACAGAATGTACTGAAATTCACATTTGTACAGGCATTATCTTCTACAATCATTACACTGTTGATTGGGATTCCCATATCGTGGATGTTGGGCAGATATAAGTGGCGATTTGAATCTCTAATCAGAACCCTCCTCACACTGCCTTTCGTAATCCCCTCGATTATTGCTGCGATGGGATTTTTGACAATCATCGGCCCCAATGGATTAGATATTCGAACGAATGAAGAAACATGGTGGTTGACACTAATCATCTCTCATGCATGGTTCAACATGGCATTGGTCATTCGATTTTGTGAGCCGGTTCTTTCGACATTGAACCCCGCACTGGAAGAACAATTGCGGTTGTTGCCAAATGGAAGGAAGATTTTCGCTCGATTCAAAAACCTGTGGTGGCCAATGTTGGCACCATCGGTTACGGCTGCTGCATGCATGACTTTCGTATTCTCATTTACTTCCTTCGCATTGGTAAAGTGGATTACTATTCGCGACAGTACATTGGAAAGTATGATGGCTACAATCTCTTCCTCAGCAGGGATTGAAGGGTACATGGAATTTACCTCCGATATCGTGATGGGTGCGTCACTGATACAATTTACAATACTCCTAATTTCGCTTTGGCTCACGTCATTCATCCAAAAAAACAGACAAGTCAAATTAACCCAATCGAGTATCTTTCATGCGCAAAAGAAGAATCCTAGGGGGTGGCTAATACTGATTCCCGCGTTGATTTTCGCAATGTTACCACTCCTGTCTGTGGTTTTGGGTTCATTCCGAATTCGTGAGTTGGAACAAGATGCAAATGCCTCAAGATGGGGTTTAGAAGGATGGTCTGAAGCTATTCATGGGTCGTATTCATTCCCACCCATGATTGATGCCGTGGCTAATTCATTGGGTTATGCGATGATTGCGTTAATGGTTTCACTCCCATTAGGTTATTTGCTGGCATCTACAATTCATGATCTGGAGAAGGAGTATCCAAAAACCGCATATTGTTTGGATCTTTTTTCCATGCTACCATTTGCACTTAGTGCAGGAATGGTAGGCTTAGGAGTTCTACTAGGCATCGTCAAATTGAACATTGATATTGCATACAATTTCTGGCCGCTTCCTGCTCTGGCACACATTATGCTGACAACGCCCTTCGTCGTTCGAATCATG
>DAHO01000061.1:5434-5567 GCA_002498455.1 Euryarchaeota archaeon UBA602 | reverse complement strand
TAACAGTTCAATCGTCGTCAATGCCACTGTTTACGATTTCTTCCAAGAATCAGTCAATGGAGACAAAACAGGCGACCGAATCCACGTTGACGGTACCTTTTCTGGAGACGTCAATGGTGATTTTGGAACGGTT
>DAHO01000061.1:0-5120 GCA_002498455.1 Euryarchaeota archaeon UBA602 | reverse complement strand
CAATGGTGATTTTGGAACGGTTCGCGACATTGTTGCGAGCAACCATTCTCAGGTCAATGCAACAGGCGAGGAATTTGATGTCAATGTCATTTTCACAGAATCATGGTTCAACCTTTCTGGAGTCGGTAACAACCCCTTCGATTTCGAAGCGGTTCACAATCGCACTTGGGAGTATGAGGTCCCACAAGAACACTGGGACAATCGAACCGTACGTTTGCGGTGGGATTCCATGGAGGGTGGTGAGCCCTCCGACGGTGATGAGTTCCCGGAGCGTAGTCCAATCGAGCATAATCGAACGGTTCCCGAGGCTGAAAGTACGCTTGGAGACGTAGACATTACGCGCGAAACAGGGATTGCTCCAGCAGAATTGTTGGTTGGGGATCGAATCGATTTGCTGGGGTCTGAGCTCATGCATCTCAGTGTCACTGCGACTAGCACAGGGACGGTTGTCAGAGACGGACACACCATTCCAGTAACCTATTGGGATGGAGTATATGGGGCCGAAAACCATGCTCATGGGGCGGTGATCAATGAAGGGATATTGGCCGGTTTGATTGCTGAAGTGACTCGGAATGCGACCATTGACTTGGATGATGGAGGTACGCTAGAGTTTGGCGAAACCCAGTCTCTAGCCCGAGTTTTGTCCCCCTCAATTATCACTGAATCTGAGAATACACCCCCGAGCATTGAATCGGTTGTAATTCGTGAGGGTACAATTACCAATGAAGGTGCCAGCATCGCCCATCTAGAAGTGACCGTGAATGACCCCGATTGGAACGTACGTTCGGTGACGGCCGATCTGTCCGTGCTTTCGCTTGGAGTCGTGACCCTGAACGATATCGGCTTGGATGGTGATACATCCGTTCATGATGAAACCTACACGATTTCAATCGAATATACAGGCACAATCGATGGAGAAATCAACATTCAAATTGAAGTCGCAGATGATTGGACAAGTCTAAGTGAATCTCACTCCATCACCATCCTCAATCGGTTGCCACAAATTTCTGCACTTTCCTTCGCACCCATCAATGTCAATCGGGGTGAAATGACCAGTGTCGTCATCAGTGCGAGCGATGGTTCGGGTGTCACTGCCGTTGGAATCGACACAACACAGTGGGGTGGAAATGTGACTTGGCTAACGCAGTTTGATGGCAATTGGGTTGGCGACATTTCGGTGCCTGAGAATATTCCCAGTGGGGATCAAATCCTACCAGTGCGATTGGAGGATGGCGCGGGAGGCAGTGGATCTACGACCAAATTTGCTACAGGAGAAGATTTGACAGCGCTTCACATCCTCAACGAAGGCCCCGTCATTTCAGAGGTCACCTTTTCCGATGGTGATGAGATTGTCGATAGTCTTGGCATTCCCGCTCTGGGCGTGAATGAATACACCTTGTCTGCTAGAGTAACCGATTATGATACGGTGACCATTGTCCAAGCAAAACTGGGCTCCATTGCCCCACCCGGGCAAAGTAACAATTGGATTTCCATGCGCGATGATGGACAAGGTCCGGACGCTGTGGCAGGTGATGGCATTTGGTCGATTACTGTCGAGGTCAGGCCAGGTGTCTCCGGTGGAACGACGCAGTTTGAAATCAGAGGAATTGACCAACAGTTGGCTCAAACCCCACTCAATGAGCGTACTCATGAGATTGAGTTGGGCAACTCGGACGACGGTTCCGGTGGAGGACAAGCTGTTCTGGAAACTGCGAGCAGTACATGGATCATTGTCGGCCTCATTAGCCTCATCATTCTGGTCTCACTGGTTGGTCTTGCATTTTGGATACGAGGTGGAGGACTTAAACAGATGATGTTGCCTTCGGAAGACCCTTGGAAATAGACACCATTCTTCACCGACGCTTAGAAAAAGGAATGGCGAATGGCCGGAATGCTGCGAGCGTAGTGTAGCGGTTATCACCGGGCGTTGCCAACGCCTGAACCCGGGTTCAAATCCCGGCGCTCGCACCAATATCACAAAATTGTACGAATATTGGCTTCAATTGCATCTCGAGTGGAACGATATACATCCATGCTTTGCCCGACTGGATCGTCCAATTCCCAATCTCCATTCAATGGGATATTTGGGCAAGAGACACCACAACCCATACTGAACACTTTGTCGTATTGAGTGTGATCGATATCGTCGATATGATTCGGGACTTGTTCAGAAATGTCGATTCCCAATTCAGCCATCACCGCCACTGCGTTCTCAGCAACTTTGGGACCTGGATGCGTCCCTGCACTGGCCGCTTCCAAGCCGAGATGACGAGCCCAACCTTCTGCCATTTGGCTGCGACAAGTATTGCCGACACAGACAAAGAGTACTCGCATGAATCTAGTCGCGTCTCCAACCAATATCAATGCTATCTGTATATTCACTGGATTAGCCATTAGCCACGCTTTGAAGTACCGGTGATTGGTCGGAGTCTTAGAGAGAGAGCGACATGAGTAGTCCAATTTCCCACCATAATCCAAATGATGGTGAATCTCCGGCTCCGTCTGAGGAGGCAACTGCCGACCAGAAAGCGCAGATGGAACAGGCCTACGCCCAAATGCGTCGAAAATTGCGCATGACACGATTGGCCGAGGATATTGATCACAAAATCATGGTTCTTTCTGGTAAGGGTGGAGTTGGAAAATCTACTGTAGCTACTGGGTTGGCACTCAGCCTCGCACGACAAGGCAAGAAGGTCGGGATCCTAGACATTGATATCACGGGCCCAAACATCCCCAAGATGTTGGGTATAGAGGATACAGAATTGCATGTTGAAGATAGTCAGATTCACCCTGCTGATGGACCCAATGGGCTGAAAGTGATGTCCATGGCTTTCCTGTTGGAAGATCCCGACAAACCCGTCATATGGCGTGGCCCAATCAAGTTAGGAGCCATTCAGCAGTTCATTGGTGATGTGGCATGGGGTAAATTGGATGCCTTGGTCATCGACTTCCCTCCGGGAACAAGTGACGAACCTCTCACGGTAGCGCAATCTCTGCCAAACATCGACGGCATGGTGATTGTCACTACTCCTCAAGATGTCGCACTTCTAGACAGTCGTAAATCAATTAATTTCTCAAAGACAGTGAAAATTCCAGTACTGGGTGTGGTCGAAAATATGAGTGGATACACCATCCGCGGGAATGCCGAACCGAATTCACAAATCTCGGTCATGGGGCCCCAAGGTGTACCTGTTGAGGCGACCACCAACGAGGATGGTGAATGGACCGTAACCCTCGATTTATTCAAGAAAGGTGGCGGCCAATCGGCTGCGGAAGAATTTGAGGTACCTTTCCTAGGCTCACTACCCTTTGATCCCGGAATTGTTCGTGGTGGTGATGATGGGGTTCACCGAATTGTTGCTGAACCCGAAGGACAAACGGCGAAGGCATTTGATACCGTAGTCGCGAACCTAATGGCTCAACTCGCAAAGGGCGAAGATGATGCTCCAGAGATTCTGTGAGCGGGAATCCTCTAAATTGTGATGGCCCTAGACGCTTTGTTCGGGGTTGTCATGGTCGGAGAAACTGGCATCTATGTCACTTGGGTGACTGGTGCGATTATCGTATCAGTTGCATTGATGCCCCTGTTGAAACCCCCGTGGGCTCGATTGACCATCAATGGATTCCAAGACATGTTCCGTCGCTATTGGATGCATGGATTGATTGTATTCTCTGTCTATGTTTGGAAGGATATTTTTGATGGTGTAGATCGAATTCTGATGGCCAATACTCGAATCGATATGACAGCCTACATCTATGCCATTGAGGGTGATATCGTTTTGTGGTTCCAACACACGTTTGAACACCCCATACTCACTTCGGTATTGACACATTTCTACGTCGCTGGGTACATGATGATCATTTTCTCAGCCTTCGTCTACACGTGTTACTTTGATGATCGACATATGGCTGATCGGATCTCACTGACCCTTTTGCTTACCTACCTCATCGCATTGCCATTCTATCTCTTCTTCAACGTACGTGTGACGGGTGACTTCATTCCAGAAATGGAGACCCTGGGTTATCATTTGACGCCTGAGATTCAGACTTGGTTTACTCGAATAGATCCATTCACCAATGGCATGCCGAGTTTGCATATTGGGATTCCATTCGCCATATGGTACTGTTATGCGCGAAATGATTTGGATGGGCGTTGGAAAGTTTGGAGATATTGCCTAATTGTTTACACCTCATTAACGGCCTTTACGATTCTGTATTTGGGCATACATTGGGTGAGTGACATCATCGGTGGTATCGCCGTAGGGATGCTTTCAGTACATGTTTCTGAGCGTATTGCACCTCGTGTATGGTGGTTGCTGGATGAACGATCATTCTTGCATCGTGTCTCGTGGTTGTTGGCTGATTGGCGACGCCCGGTAAATGAAATCAATTCGATTTTTATCGGTTGGTACAACTGGTTGAAAGTCCCCGGGAGTCACCAAACTGGTGTAGCGATTATGCTTCTTCTTGCGGGTACAGGTGGAACCTTGTTGTGGGACGCCACACACCAACACTTCCCTGCAGAAGGTGTTACTCACCCCGGTGCTGCAGCGGGAGCAGACGGTTGGTTGGCCAGTTACGAGATCGTCGATGAAGACAACATTACAGTGACATTATGGAATCTCTCAACCGAAGAATCGTATCATCAAAACTTCGGAATATACTCAGATTGGGGCAATTTTCCCGTAGAAATTTTAATCGGTGAATCGCATATTGTGGTCTGGCATGGATATCAATTGGAATTTTTCAATATTAGCAAAAATCAGTGGGAGGGACAATGGTTGACAGGGCCCCTGTTTGATGACATCGCCATGTTGTCGAACGGAGATGCTGATTGGCCGCGCATGGTCATGTTGAATGATGAAGAAGTTGAGATTAGACAACGTGGAGGTATTGATTGTACCACTGCCAACGGATGCTCAAGCCTCTCCACCACTCCTGATGGTCCTGTTTCATTGATTGCTGCGGATGACAATCGTGTGGCCTATGTTGAAACTGAGAATCCCATGTTGATTCATGTTCAAACTACGAGTGGAATTCAACAACATATCACTGTTGAAGTCAGTGCGGTGATTGATGAAGAAAGAGATGAACAAGTATTCCAGATGACAGACGCACTC
>DAHO01000047.1 GCA_002498455.1 Euryarchaeota archaeon UBA602 | reverse complement strand
TTGCTCGACCGTCCGTTCCGAGTCGGTGATTGGGTGATTGTCAGTGGAAGTGAGGGTGAAGTGATTAACATCAGTTTGCGAACCACATTGTTGCGCACAAGTTTGGATACGATTGTCACCATCCCGAATGCAAATCTAACCAACAAGCCCATCGAAAACTTCGGCAAGCGAAGATGGCGTCGCTATCAACCCATCATCTACCTTGACTTGGACAGTGATCCGGATGCTGTACAAAAATTCACTGAAGGTGTTGGAGACCTCATTCGAACCGATGAAAACACCATGAAAGAAGATGCATCATGGGCCAAGGTGTCCTCAATTTCAAAGGATTCAATCGAAGTCTCCTGCAACATCTACTGGGATGTCAACGGTGGGGCAGATGAGCGAGATGCTCGCCAGCAATTCTTGCTGAACGTCGCTCGATTGGCCAAAGAAAATGCAATTGTCTTCTATGAGCCCCGTGTCCGCAATCAACGGACTTTGAGCTGAGGTGGAAAGATGGCGACAATGATTCTACTTCGACACGGCCAATCCGTTTGGAATGCAGCCAACAAATTCACCGGATGGACTGACGTAGAACTGTCGGAAGTGGGGGAGGCTGAAGCAGCAAAAGCTGGCGAGGATTTGGCTGAAATCCAAATTGATGTCGTTCACACAAGCGATCTCATTCGGGCTCAGCGGACCGCTGCGATTGTCATGAAACACAATCGAGTCTCAGGTGATGTCCCAACCCATCGAGACTTCAGACTCAATGAGCGACATTACGGAGCATTGCAGGGTCTTGACAAAGATGAAACTCGAGCAAAGTACGGCGAAGAACAAGTCCACATTTGGCGTCGCTCCTACGATATCCCACCCCCTGAAGGTGAGAGTCTGGCCATGTGTGCTGAGCGAACACTGCCGTACCTCAATGAAGCGATTATACCTGATTTGAAGGATGGGAAAACGGTTCTTGTCGCGGCGCACGGGAACAGTTTGCGAAGTATCGTCATGGAAATTGAAGGGTTGAGTCGCGAAGAAGTTCTAGGCTTGGAAATCCCAACGGGTGTCCCGCGAATCTATTCTTATGCTGAAGGGCAGTTCACCATGGCTTAGGTGCTAGAGAACGGTACAATCTGCGCAGCATTCCTCCGATGACACCCATGGTTGCAACCCCTGCCATTTCAACAGTAGCGGGGGATGATACATCTGGATAAAACAGCCAGTACAGCACTGCAACCGCAGGGACTGACAGACCAATCATTGCCCCCGCAGCAATTGTTCTCGCTCGATACATTCCATTCTGAATGGTGGAGACTTCGGTAAGGAATTCGGTTACACTTTGGGGTTCATTTTCTCCCCAAGATTGGTGGAACATTCGAAGGAGCAAATGCTGCTCATATTCCCAAATAAGCAAGCCACCTTTGTGTCCATCCAATGCCTTGCTAGACGACCAATGAGCGGGAGCAGTGGATGACCACGCTTCGCAAAACGTTCGCTTCTGTTCACTGGACAAAGTAATCACGGCGGAGGCAACATCTCGAATTGCAGGCAAGAGAGATGTTTGGGGGAGCAGAGCATTCTGAATTCCACCCCAGCACCGACCAATCAAGACTTTACCTTCACGGATGTAGCATTGATCGATGCTGAAATTTCGATGTGTAATCGTCCCCTGTGTATCAGCCGAATGTGGGGCTCTCCACTTCGTCGCCGATCGTGTGCGTGGCTCAAGGATTTCCAGGCGCTGATTCCAAGATCTTTGATCATTCGGTGTGGCGATATTGGAACCACAGATTGCGTGTAATCGACCCAAGGATTCACCAACCATCTGCAAGTGTCGTACATCCAGTGGCAATGGATCGAAATTGATCTTCTCAAAAACCAAAATCACATCTCGTCCTTCATGCTGAATACCACCAATCGCAGAATACAATTCTTTGGAATTTAATTGCGCCAGTCGTCGACCATGTCCGTCTTCATCGATGGGCAACACTTGAGCGACATGATGGTCAAATTCCACGGTCCAACCTGACGAATGAGATTGAACCAATTTCGGTTTACCCGAAAGCCATTCACCCCATGTCGCTGACTGAGTACGCCACCACTCGACCGATTTGAGATCACCATCGGGCAGGAGCATGGGCAGGCTATCCCAACGAACATGTAGAACATGCGAAGAAAATCCAAGTGGAGCAGGGTCAGAAGAATCAGTCACTGACTTGACAGCGGCCGAAGGAAACCATGCCTCGGATTCTATCTCCACGACATGCCCAGAGGCCCCATCCACATCAAATCTCTGCGAAGCAGAGGACAGATTGAAATTGGTTTGACCGTGCCTGCGAGCCATGGGAAAGACGACCAGTTTACCACTCGCTGTCGATCTCGATGGAACGCTGATCCTCACCGACATGTCGCGAGTCACGATTCGTCGCGTCGTTTTACCGCGATTCTGGTTGTTCCCATGGTTACTGTATCTTGAATTAACAGGGCAACGAGCTCGATGGAAGCGAGTCCTCGGTCGCAGACTCAAATTCGAACCTTCCGAGTTGGTCTATCACGAGGCTTTTCTCGAGTGGTTGAAAGAGCAAAAAGCAATCGGAAGGGAGATGATTTTGTGTACGGCCTCGGAAGAATTTGTCGCCAAAAAGATTGCACAATATGTCGGTCTATTCGATGATGTGATGGCCAGTGATGGTGTCACTAATTTGCGGATGGAAGCCAAAGGAAAGGCCTTGGCTGAACGCTATGGTAAGGGAAATTTTGCTTATGCAGGGAATTCAAGTCACGATCTCAAAACTTGGCCGTATGCGGGTGAGGTGATTGTGGTCAACGCCAGCAAGAGTACCCTCAATGCACTGGGCGACCAACCATCGATTGTCTTTGAATAACAAAATTGCATCCATCGGAAAATGAAGGCTTATTCCCCTCCACCATCAGCAATGGTCATGGGTCAGACTGAACGGAGTGGAATGGGAATTCTATTCCTCGTAGTCTTGATTGATTTGATTGGTTTTACACTGGTAATTCCGTTCTTGACTTACTTCATCCAAGATCTAGCGACAGTCGATGGGTTCACTGATGTGGGTAAGAGAGATCTATGGGTCGGGATTGTTCTAGCAGCCTACACGTTCGGTCAGTTTCTATTTACACCCATATTGGGTAGTCTTTCAGATCGGATCGGTCGCCGACCCGTGATTATGTTCGGTTTGATTTCAAATACAATTTTCTTCATCGCATTTGGCTTGGCACAGGGCCTTTGGTTTGCATTGATTGTCCGATTTTTGGCAGGTGCAGGAAATGGGAATATCGCTGTAACTCGCGCGTACATCGGGGACATTAGTACAGATGAACAACTCAAGGCCAGAATGGGTGTAATTGGAGCAGCATTTGGTCTAGGATTCATGATTGGTCCTTTTATCGGAGGAATATTGACTGACCCATACACAAATTTCGGGGGCTATTTCGAAACTTCTTGGTGGGAAAGCCACCCCTATTTCCTACCATGCTTGTTTGCTGGTTTACTCTCACTGATTTCTTTTGGTTTGGCAATCAAACAACTTCCCGAAAGCCTACCACCTGAATCTCGTTCCAGCACCGAGCGTGAAGGAAACTATGTCAAGCAACTCTTGGGTAACCTGATTCGTGTTCGTGATCTTTCTCGTCCGGTACAAATTCTGATTCTTGTCAATGCAATATTCCTGACCTCATTCACGATTATGCATACAACATTCATTCTGTTCACTGGAATGTCCATCGAAAATGGAGGCCTTGGTTATGATGCGAAAGCAAACGGATACGTTTTCGCCTTTGTTGGACTTGTAGGGGTACTTGTTCAAGGTGTATTCATGCGAAGCAAACTAGCTCAACGGTTAGACTCTCGTGTGATGATGGTTTTTGGAATTTTAGTCTGTGGCCTGGGTATTGGATGGATTCCATATCTCAGTCCAGAACCGTTTGTAATTGTCCTAATCCCAATGGCAATGATTGCACTCGGAAATGGCCTATTCCAACCGACCCAAAACACGTTGTTGACATTGGAAGCGAAATCGACGTCTCTTGATCTAGGTCGGGTAATGGGTGCTCAAGAAGGATATGGTGCAATGGCGCGGATTATTGGTCCAATCGTTGCAGCATTTGTATGGGCTGAGACTGTAGATCGGCCTGACAAATGGGATTACCATACGGTTTTTCGCCTGAGTTTTGCTCTGGCGGTTCTCGCAATAATATCTCAAATCACGCTTCGATTAACTCATCAAAATAAACAACCTTAGCGATTAATTCAACCGATGTGTGAAGACAAAAGATTACAACCTATTCATTGTTGGTGGGTTCATGGGAAAACGCGGCGTTCTGATGATGAACATCGGCACGCCTGATGAACCAACGGTGGCCTCTGTACGCACATATCTTCGCGAATTTCTACTCGATCCGGATGTCATCGATATACCCGCGCCACTTCGCCATCTATTGGTTCGAGGAATCATCCTTAGAACTCGACCGAAAAAAATTGCCCCTCGCTATGAAAGCATTTGGATGGAGGAAGGGTCCCCACTTCGAGTGTATACTCAGAGAATGAATGATGCCGTTCAATCCAAATTGGGTGATGTGATTTGTCAGGTTGGAATGCGATATGGAAATCCCAGCATTCGAAAAGGACTGGAGACTCTGCGAGATATGGGTGTAGATGAGTTGCTGCTTGCACCCCTATTCCCACATCATGCTCAAGCAACGACTGAGTCTGCCCTGAAACATGCGCACAAGCAGTTGAAAGAAATCAACTGGAATCCGAAAGTTTTGGAATTATCTCATTTCCCAACAGACCCAGAATTTATCCAACCGTTGGCGAATTCCATCAAACCCCATCTCGACGATGATGTGCATCTGCTCTTCTCATATCATGGACTACCAGTTTCTCATGTCAAGCGATCTGATTCTAGTGGAGCGCATTGTCAGAAAGTCAACGATTGCTGTACAATCGGTGTAAAAGGAAATGCCTCTTGTTATGGACATCATTGTACGTTGACAACTCTCGCTGTAATCGAAGAACTAGGGTTAGACGAAGGCAAGTGGTCGATTAGTTACCAGAGTCGTCTTGGCCCTGCCAAATGGTTACAACCTTCAACGATGAAGACTGTTGAAGATTTGGCAGCTCAAGGAATCACAAAACTTGTGATTGTATCTCCTGCATTCCTAGCGGATGGATTGGAGACACTGGAGGAGCTCGATATCGAAATTCGAGAGCATTTTGATGAACATGGTGGACAGGAATTGACGGTGGTTAACTGCCTAAATGATGACCCATTATGGATTGATGGACTCTGCTCATTGATTTTGAAACGCTTTGGTAGCGCTGCTAAAACAAGTCTGCCACTCGTTCAGCCTCAGTAATCACGTGCGTAATGGAGACACCGGCGTAGCTCCAACCGACACGATTGAAAGCGTATTCATGCTTCGAAATTTCGGATAAGTATCCCGGGCGATATGTTGGTATTTTCCGTTCACCAATACACTGAAAAATCGTGGGTTCAGCATCCGATAGTAGTCTTTGGGCCCATTTTTTCACTTGCGCATGATCCCCACTCCACCTTGAGTGGGGAGCCATGATTCTGAACAAACGATGCCCTGGGGGTGAACGTTTGGTTGAGTGTACATCCGTCTCATGTAGGATTCCACTAATTGGAATATTAGAGTCTGGAATTAGAGTACCATATCCCCGTTTTACAGATGCGACATCTTCATCCTTGTATCCAATGGCAAATACGGACAAATCTGTGCTTTCGCGATTTTTATCCATCGGAGCAGCCCAGATAACAGATGCCTCCTGTATTCCACACAACTCTGCGGCTTCAGCAGGCGAACTAACATCAGTGTCAACTAAAATTTTCACATTAGGCAACTCATGTATGCATTGAATCAGTTGATTCACGAGTGTCGATAACCCACCTTCAAATGATGCCACTGAACCTTTTTTAGGAATGAAAATTGGATATTTTCGATTTATTTTCCTCTTGATTTTTGACCATTTGATCGGTGGGTTTACACCAAATTTTGTCAAGGATGGAAATAGAAAATCTGCATCGACATTGGCGGAAACATCGTTGACAATACCTAGAGTCATGGCATCGGCAAGTTGGTTATCTGGAATCAATTCAGCGACAGAAACGCCTCCTTTTCGTGATTGAATTACAGAACGACGGAGATTTAACAAACCCATTTTGAAAACAGTGAGCAATGACAATCGATGCGATTTGCCATTCCTGTAAATCCACCGTCGCTTTGCTCGGGGACTGGATGGGGTAAATTTCTCCTCCAATCCGATTTCTTCAACAAGACGCCATACCGCCGGATGAGGTCGAGTGGCATTCACAGCCACATCACAAATCCATTCCTCTTCTTTCCAGGTCGAAATTACGCCTCCCAGAGTGGATTTCTTTTCGATTAGAGTAATCGAAATATCAGGTCTCTTTTTGCCGATGCGATAAGCAATCGTAAGGCCTGAAATTCCACCACCTACAATCGCGATATGCTTGGAGGAGGACAGACTCGGTAAGATGTGGAATGGGCGACGTAGTTCATCGCCATAACGTATCCATTCATCAACAGAATACATTACCAAACCCTTCACTAAACCCAATCAATGGGGCATCTGAGTACTTTCAACAATTCTTCTTCATCAGAATCAGGTTCCACTTCGTGGCAATACTCCCATCTTGCTGTCAGAGGTAATGACATCAAAATACTCTCAATTCTACCATTGGTTCTGAGGCCAAATGTAGTACCTCGATCGTAAACCAGATTGAATTCGACGTATCTGCCCCTTCGAACCTGTTGCCATAATTTGTGATTCTTATCGAATGGCGTATCCTTCCTTCTCTCGAGAATTGGGATATATGATGATAGGAAAGAATCGGCACAATCCTCTACGAAATTAAAGCAGGTTTGTTTATCGGATAAACGCAAATCATCAAAGAAAATGCCTCCAATTCCACGGCCTTCATTGCGGTGAGGGATATGGAAATATTCATCACACCATTGCTTAAATTTTGGATAGTCAGCAACTTCATGACGGTCACAAACCGTTTTGAGAGTGGTATGGAAATGCTGTGCATCTTCCTGAAATAGATAACTTGGAGTCAAATCCGCACCACCACCGAACCACCAACTGCCCTCCTTTACACCATCACCTCGCTCAAAGTAACGATAGTTTGCGTGAACGGTGGGAGCCATGGGATTGTGCGGGTGGAGAACAAGACTAATCCCTGTAGCAAAGAAATCTAAATCGTTGTCATCGAGTGAGTGTCCACCGCCCATAGCACGAGCTGCTTCTGGTTCAAGAGTGCCATACACCACGCTAACATTGACACCAGCTTTTTCGAAAACGGTGCCTCCAGAAAATACGCGACTACGGCCACCGCCCCCTTCATCGCGCTCCCAAATGTCCTCTCGGAAATCCACTGCATCAATCTTGACGAGTTTATTGCAAATTTCATCCTGGACACGATACACCATGTCAATCATTTGCTGTCGCATCTCATCCACCTGCAAGGATTTTCAAGACTGCCTCTACACACTCGATTCTTGCAGATGGAGCAAATCCATGTCCAAGATTAAAGATGTGACCTGGTTGATTTCCAGCAGCTTCCAATACCTTGTATGTCGCTTGTTGTGCGGCTTCTACAGAACCATGCAATAATGATGGATCAAGATTGCCTTGGAAGGCGAACTCATTGCCAAATTGAGCACGATTGGTCGAAAGATCATCACGCCAATCCAATGAAATGGCATTCAAATCTAGTTCCCGAATCAGGTGGTGAAGGTGACCTGAACCTTTGGCGTAGTGGATTAAGGGAGTCGAATCCCCGACCTTTTCTTTGAATACTGAAATGGCATGTTGTGTGGCTGGCATCGCAAACTTTTGGTACATTTCTGGAGAAAGAAGACCTGCCCATGTATCGAATATCTGAACTGCATCAGCTCCACCATGAATCACTTGATCGGCCAGTAAATCACCCACAATTTCACCCATTGAAATGAACATTTTTTCCGCCTGTTCACGATTTGAGAATACATGTGCTCTGGCGTTATGGAAGTCTTTGTCGCCAGTACCCCCTGCAAGTAGATACATGCAAATTGTCCAAGGGGCGCCAGCGAAACCAAGTTTCGCAATCGAATCTCCTACTTCCTCGCCGACAGAACGTAGACCATCTGCAGCCCAAGGAGCATGTTTTCGAGCAACAAAGTTGGACCAGTCGTCAACATCTGAAAGATTGAATTCGCTAATTCGAATCCCCCCTCCGTATTCCACATCATAACCGAGGCTGGGCAGGGGTGTCAAGATATCACTGAATACAATCGCGGCGTCGAGAGTTTTGTAGCGATGGATTGGTTGAAGTGTAATCTTGGTACACAAGTCAGTATCTTGACAGCGTTCCCAAAAGGAATGTTCCGCTGCAATCTTTCGATATTCTGGCAAATGACGGCCTGCCTGTCGCATGAACCAAACAGGGGTTCGATCAACAGGTTGCAAATTGAGTGCAGCGAGAATCCTCTCTTTCCCATTCATTTGCGTTCCTCCAATTCACTGAGTACTTCATCCAAGGCTGAGACCATGCCCAAGATATGATCTTCATTGTGAGCGGTTGCGAGAAAACCGATTTCATATGCAGAAGGGGCGAGCATGTATCCCTTTTGCAAAAGGCCGTGGTGTACATCAGCATACAACTTACCCGCATCTTTTGGAATTTGATCAGCGCGACTTGGTGGGTCACCTGAACCGGGAGACAACCAAAACAAACTCCCCAACCTAACCAACCGCATTGGGAAACCGTGCTTTTCCAATACGGGCACCACTTTTTCCTCAAGCAGTTGCCCCAGCGACTCTAGGTAATCATATGCTGATTCATCGAGGAGTTCCAATGTTTTGCAACCCGCAGCCATTGCCAAAGGATTACCTGAAAGTGTACCGGCTTGATATACGGGACCTAAAGGCGATAGCATCTCCATAATTTCACGACGGGCGCCATAGGCACCAACAGGCAAACCCCCTCCGATGACTTTGCCTAGAGCCGAGATATCAGGGGTGACCCCACACATGTCGCCGTAACTACCGTCCTTGAATCTGAATCCTGAAATGACTTCATCAAAGACGAGTAGTGAACCATGTTGATCGCATAAATCTCGCAATCGATGTAAGAATGAGTGAGATTGGATTAGTAGCCCATTGTTTGCGGGTAGTGGTTCAATCACAACAGCTGCAATTTCGTCTCCGTGTTCATCAAACAAAAATTCCAATGCTTCTTCATCATTGAGAGGTGCAATCAAGGTTGTTGCAACTGTATCTTTGGGAATCCCAGGACTACTTGCAATTCCAAACGTTGCCAATCCGCTACCTGAGTTGACCATCAATGAGTCCACGTGCCCGTGATAACATCCATCGAATTTCACAAGAATGTCCCTGTTAGTGTATCCTCGAGCGAGGCGAACTGCACTCATGACAGCCTCAGTTCCAGACGATACAAAGCGGACCATGTCCATGTGGTTGAATCTACGCTTCACATGCTTGGCCAATTCAATTTCACCCAAATGAGGTGCACCGAAGGAGGTTCCTCGCTGCATTTTTTCATACACACTTTCAAGAATCGATGGGTGGGCATGTCCATGGATGAGTGGACCCCAAGATTGGACGAAATCAACCAATTCATTCCCATCGACATCGGTCACAATCGCTCCGGATGCTTGTTCGAAATAAATCGGATTTCCATGAACTGACTTGAAGGCGCGAACCGGAGAATTGACCCCACCAACAAGATGCGTGAGGGCCTCCTCATGCAATCTATTGGACTCCAATCGCTCCATAAAATCCCCCATTATACCCAATTTTCAGTAATGGCCTCGCGTGCATGGTACGTCACGATAATATCTGCACCTGCTCTGTTGAAAGCATGGAATATCTCGCGTACCATTGCACCACGCTGTTCCACCGTAGGATTGGCCGACATGACCATTGAATATTCACCACTGACATTGTACACTGCTACCGGTCTAACTACAGCATCAGCAACCTTCCGGAGTACATCCAAGTAAGGAAGGCCTGGTTTGACCATGATGATATCTGCACCCTCACTTTCATCGGTAAGGGCTTCCATGATTGCCTCAGAGTAGCCTGATCGTACATCCATCTGATGACTGCGTCGATCGCCAAACTGGGGACTTGAATCTGCAGCGTCTCGGAATGGACCATAGAATGAAGACGCATACTTTACAGAGTATGAGAGAATACCTGTGGAGGTAAATCCATGATTTTCAAGTTCCATTCTTAGTCGATTGACACGGCCGTCCATCATGTCGGAGGCTGAGATATAATCGACACCAGATTCTGCTTGTGAAATTGCAATTTTAACCAATTGCTCAACTGTGACATCGTTATCGATACGGTTCTCAACAATGATACCACAGTGGCCGTGGTCGGTACCAGTACACAAACACAGATCGGTCATCAACACGATCTCATCGCCATACTTTTCTTTCAGCAGTCTTACTGCTTGGTGTAAAGGGGATTGCGAATCTGCGGCATAAGATGCATTGGTATCTTTTTGATCATGTCCTAAGACCAAGAATAGCATATGGGCTGAAAGACCTTTTTGCATATCTGAATCAATCGTTTCCAACAGGACATCAACTGACTGACGGTTGATACCCGGCATACTTTGAATCGGATGATTCACATTTTCACCGGCGACCACAAAGTGAGGTTGAACTAGAGATGAGCGAATGTCATTACCAAAAATGAGATCGCGTCTGGCAGACGTCCAGCGGTTTATTCGAGGTCGCATTTCCTTTCCTCCATCTCAATGGCCCACCAACTGGCTACTCCACTAACTGTTGGCCCCTCTAACACACTAATCTTGGTTTGGTTGAATGCATCTAGCACTTCAATTGATGTTTTTGTCGAATCTCCCATACACAAAACATTGTCTGGTATCGGCAAGTCATTTTCAATCCAAGATTTCGCAGATGAGGGGGAAGAAATGAGTAAAACATCATCGGAATCAACTTCTATTCCTTTCACAACCTTCGGTGAATTGGAGTATGCTGTCCAGCAATGAACCGTGTACCCTGCATTCTTCAAAGATTCAATGAATTCAATCGGAGATAGTGATGACATTGGGACGTAAAGAGGGGTATCCGTGCCAATGTTATTGACGATGAATTCGAATAATTCAGCCCGATTTCGAGCGTCTGCGCAAATTGAAGCGGGATATCCTAGACGGAAACAAGACCGAGCAGTACCCTCTCCTATTGCCAACCACATGATACGCTCGATATTGGGAATTTCAGAAACCATCATCGATGCTGACTTGGCAGAGAATGGAGATGTCAGTACTAGTAATGGCCACTTTGCTTTGGGAACGATTCGATTGATTGGAATCTGTGGCCAATTCTGAGGGATTAAATCGAGTTCAATCACAGGCGAGTTCACTACAGGAATACCGATATTGGACAGAGAGTTTTGCATGCGATCAGAATTCAGAGTGGAGATGATTTTGGGACCCGATTTGATTCTGTTCGGCGAGTCTTCTATTGTGTCAAATTTCAAATTCATCACTTCGGAATTTTCGGTGATTTCTCTTAATTGGTAATCCTGACCTGAAGCAAATCTTTCTCGCCAATTTTGTGGAGCGATTAGGCCACTAAGCCCCCCCATATTGGATTCAAATCCTACAGGAAATTGACAACCACCACCTAACCTCTTTAGCAAATCTTTCTCCTTTGAGACATCGATTTCAGTCTGTTCATGGTTGAGAAAATCTCTGATTTCTGAGAGTTCATCTATCCGATCGGACGCGCAATGAACACATATTGCACCCTGGCCAGGTGCTGTTGGCCAATGGGCTGGCGGTATCCGATGAGCGCCCAATTCTAGGGCTTCATTACTGAGAGAATTAATGTCATTGAGACGTTGCAATCCAGCCTCGGCTAAGATTACCGCGTCTACAACACCATCGATTAGTTTCTGAATTCGTGTTTCAACCCTCCCCCGTACCGCCAAAGGCAAGACATCTTTTCTGTGTGCTAGGAAAAATGACTGCCGACGTACTGCTGAAGTACCCAATTTCCCTCCTTCAGGGATTGCCGACAAAACTTGTTCAAATGGTGAAGCAGATGAGTGATCCAAAACCTGTGCAAGATTCTGATTATTGGCAGAATTTTTGAACAGGATGATGTCGTTCGTCGAGCCCCTTTCTAAGTAAGCCAAACAAGTTACAGAATCATGATATTCAGCAGGCACATCTTTGCTTGAGTGTACAGCAATATCGATGTCTCTGTTAATCAATTGATCATCTACGGATTTCACGAATTGTCCGAGTTGATCAGAAAGATTGCTACTCAATGATTGGTCACCATCTGAGACAATCTCGACAATCTGGGATTGAAGTCCATATTCATCAAGCCGTAGTTGGACTGATTTAGCCTGCCACAACGCTAAATTTGAGGTTCTGGTTCCAATTCGAATCATAGTCAAACCGTGACCTCCGAGAGTGTCTCAGAACCATTGATTCTAATCATTTCCCTCGTGACATCGGCAGCGATATTTGTCAAAACTGAGGAGTTGATTGCCCTCTCAGTTTGCAGTACTTTGTTCTGCAAATCACCCTCATTGAACTCACCCCTCTGGCTGCAAATCCAAGTGGCTATTTCTCGCGAGAAGGCACCCATCTGTGATGCTTCATCCACATTGCATCCAAATTGTTCCCATGTACCTGAAAGAGATTCTAATCTCGAGTAAATGTATGCTCTGAATTTGCCTTGGTTCTTATCATTCAAAGCCTGCATAAATCGCTCTTCGACATCATGGATGATTGAATTTCCATCGTCAATCGTATCCGCATAGTTCCAGTCCTCCTCAAGCTTGTGAGCCGCACGAATCCAATACTTGACATCCAATAATATCTGGTTGGAATGAATTCCGGTAGAATCGACGGATGGTGGCCATGAAAAATCCAAAATCTTGGCCGGAGAAATGACTGGGATTGGATGGTCCCCATTGAATGTGGGGGATGTATTTCGAATCGTTGAGATGATGATATTTGATTCGTCCACTTCAGACCAATCCGTAAATTGTTTGAATTGTAATTGATCAGCAATTTCTGGAGTACGGCTGGCTGCATCTTCTGCTGAGCGGGAGATAACTAGAATGTCTTTCTGCCCAAGGGACATTAGCACCTCCACCGCTTTCCGGCCCATCTCTCCATATCCGATGACGGTAGTGGTGGCTCCAGGCTCAGATTCCATTGATTCTTGGATGGCTGAGGTCGCTAGACTCAACATTGACTCAGGGGTCTTGGTGAATCCTAACTCTTTACGTACAACCCGATTACCAGCGACTACATGGTCAAAGAATGCCCCATTAATGTCGTTGAGAAGATTGTTCTTCTTGTGCCATGAAATCGCACCTCTAAACTGGCCCATCACTTGTAATTCGCCGATAATGAATGAGTCCAATCCACTGCACACTCTGACCAAATATCGCCAAACTTCCATGCCCTGGAAAATCTTGAAAGGCGCATCTTCAAGGCCAGAGATTGACAGTACACGATCGATGAGTTGTTGAGGATCGATTCCGAATCCAACATATAAGACACGATTACAGGTTGAAAATTCAAACACCTCACCATCCAAACCATCTGAGATTGATTGGACATATTGCAATCGCTCATGCGAATTCATACCTTCACTCGTCAATGTTCTAATGTGACCGATTGTCGATTTCGAGAGACGAATTGCGATCATTGATAAATTTTCAATTTCTTCGTTTTTTGACGGCATTTGGCCTTGATTTTCAGCTTCTTGATAGAAGCGACTCAGGTCAAAAGTTACACTCCGCCTATCCACCAAGATAGCAGCCTCAGTCCGCTGTCTGAGGGGCGTGTTAAAAAACTTGATTTATTGGCTATTCAAGAATAATTTCAAAAATATCCCGAATCATGATTTAGTCGTGATACTCTTTGTTGTGATATTAACAAGCAAATCGCCCAATGCATAGACAACACCACAGAGCAACGGTGGATTCCATGCGGTGAAAGGTGTCCACGGAACCTCTGCGTACCAAGCCCAGTTGCCCAAGTGAGTGCCCCACAATTCCATGGCCAAAGCCAGCCAAGCCATGGTCGCATACAGGCGTCGTTCGGGCCCCCACTGCATGAATCCGAAGAGGGCGACCAGCAACAACAGGCCCGACGTGTCAATTCCTTGGTATGCGAAATAGACGGAAAGGGGAACGAAGGGTACAATCGATGGCCAAGCCCAATGTTCGGGCATATGCTTGGAAAACCGACGACCCAAATCAAACAGGAACCAATGTCCAGCAGGGACAAACAACGGCATCATGCCTTCTCGGTACTCGTATAGATGCCAAACCTCGGTGAAGAACAATTCCATGGGTGTGGCGAAAGCCAAGACGGTGAGCATCTCAATCCGCTCGACTCGATCTCCTCGCGCATAGATGGTGGCAAAGATACTCCAAACCACAATATCGACGATATATTCACCTTTCAGTGCCCATTCAGTTCCATTCTGATCAACCCACAGGCCAATGCAGATGGTGAGGATGTAGACGACCTCGCGGCGCATGCACGGCCCACTCGGTTCATGCTATCAAGCCACCCGATTGCATCAAGAGGTAGGTCGGTTTCGACAAGTTATGGGTTGGCTCGGCCGAACGATTGACCGGACCGCCCATTGGTTGCTGAAGTGGCGAATCATTCGCGGTCCTGCTCGGTGGATTGCAAATTCGCGTTACGCTTGGAGCATTGTCTCAAGAACAGACCGTGTTCGAATGCGCAGGATGCAAACTCGTGTCATGGCAGACAAATTGCCCCAGCACATCTCCATCATCATGGATGGCAACCGTCGGTATGCTTCGGATTCGGGTTTGGCCGCCACATTGGGTCATCGTGCCGGTAAAGAAAAGCTCGAGGAAGTGATGGACTGGGTGCTTGAGATCGGTGTGCCCTACCTCACCGTGTATGCGCTCAGTACAGAGAATATTTCCAGTCGTAAACCGGACGAACTTGAGGAGCTGTTCAAACTCTACGTTGAAGGTTTGAACGATTTGGCTACTGATGAAAGAATTCACAAGAATCATGTCAAAGTTCGCGTTGTCGGACGAATGGATCTCTTGCCACAAAATGTCTTAGAGGCCATTGAAAATACTGAGAAGGTCACCGAAGATTATGACAAATTTGTGTTTACAGTTTGCTTGGCGTATGGAAGCCGTGAGGAAATCATCGAAGCGGTGCGAGCCATTGCCGCGGAGCATGCCAAAGGTTCACTTGAACTGGATGCGATTGACGAGAAAGAAATCAGCAACCGGTTGTGGACCGGAGATATGCCCGATCCTGACTTGGTGATTCGAACCTCTGGTGAAGAGAGGATTAGCAATTTCTTACTGTGGCAATCCGCCTACGCGGAGTACTACTTCACCGATGTCTACTGGCCATCCTTCTCCAAAGCAGATTTACTCGAGGCGATTGAGGCCTACCAAAACCGAAAGCGGCGATTTGGAGAGTGAGGCCCTGGAATACCGGAACCCTGCTTTGGCTGTGGATGCCGCGGTTCGCAGAGGCGATCAGGTCTTGTTGATTCAACGAGGCAATGAACCTTGGAAAGGGGCTTGGGCACTCCCGGGTGGATTCGTCGACTATGGAGAAGACCCCACGGATGCTGTCCTACGAGAATTGGAAGAAGAAACCGGATTGAGCGGTCAAATCATTCGACTACTCGATGCCAAGGGTGACCCCGAACGAGACCCTCGTAAGCACATTGTCAGTATCGTCTACCTGATTGAGGCCGAGGGTGAACCCGTGGGAGGCGATGATGCTGCAGATGCTCGCTTTTGGCCCATTGAGTTGGTCCTTGATGGTGAACTCCCGATTGCGGGAGATCACATGGAAATCCTACGCGATTGGCTTTCCGAATAATTCAATCAAGCGCATCTTGGTGTCATCCACAACCGGTCTACGACCATTGAGGCGAGCGGACCGCATAGACTCCATCCATGCATTGGCCATCTTACCGAATCGGCCATCAAATACATCATCCTCCTTCCAATGAAAGAAGTGAGATTGATTTGAAAGATAAGTGAGAAAGCCTCGCTTTGCTTTCGAAATCA
>DAHO01000041.1 GCA_002498455.1 Euryarchaeota archaeon UBA602 | reverse complement strand
GCCAAGATTGCGCACGACAACGGTTGTGCGGCTCACATCGATGGCGCCCGCCTGTTCAATGCAGTGATTGCAACCGGTGTAGACGCTGCGCGAATGGTTCGTGATTATGACTCCATTTCCATTTGCCTCTCCAAAGGCCTTGGCGCTCCAGTAGGAAGCGTATTGGTGGGCTCCAATGAGTTCATCGCTCGTGCGCATCGATGGCGGAAGATGTTTGGTGGTGGCATGCGACAAGCTGGCATTATCGCGGCAGGTGGATTGTATGCGATTGAGAATAATATCGGGCGTTTGGCTGATGATCATGCTCGAGCCAGACGACTGGCTGAAGCGGTGAATGCGATGGATGGCTTCACCGTCGATCTTGACAGTGTCCAGACCAATATGGTGTACATTGACGGTGACTTAGGTGCAAAGCAGATTATGGCAGGCCTTGCCGAGCATGGAGTTGATGTTCTCGATGTGGGACCCACCGCCGTTCGGGCTGTCGTTCATCTTCATATCACCGATGAAGATATTGAGAGAACTATCGCTGCATTTGCTGCCCTTTGAGCCGTATGATTTAGAGATGGGTAGATGGTAGCCCATCCATGCGCAAGTTCCTGACCTTGTTCGTTTTTGCAATCTTGCTACTGCCTTCCCCAGTACAAGCACTCCCGCCCGTGACGATTTCAAATCAAGGAATTCTTGGCGGGTACATGATTGATTTGGACGGAGTATCGAACAACTCGACCATGCTTTCCGCAGGGGGTAATATGGCAGACATCCAAGTGGTTGAAGTGTATACAGCCACTTGGTGTATCAATTGTGTCGATTCAGAGCATGCCTTGATGGATGCATTGGAAAACAAATCAGCAACCGTTCTCGTTCATCACCGAAACATCAGCGAAACTGAAGATCCCTTTGGGACACTTGAGGGAGATGAGCGTTGGATAGAACTCTATGGTGAAACGAGTAACGAATCCACTCGAATGGCCCGTGCTCCACCTTCGGTTGTCTTTGACGGTTCACGTATGAAGATTGGGAGTTCAGCGGATGGAGATTCACTTGAGAGCGATTATGCAGAGATGTTCGCTGACAAACATGAGTATCGATCTTGGGATATTGATTCAGAATTCACTTGGCTGGGAGATAACCAATCGGGTACATTCACATGGAAAATGGATGCTGTTCCGGACTCACAGAGTCCCAGTGGATTGACTTGGACTCATCGGTTGATGGTGGTTGAGCACTCAGCATATTTCCCCGACGGAGGTAATGGCTTGGAATACTACGAAGATGTGGTTCGAACCGTCATTGATCTTGAAGCAATGGAGCAAAACGATGGCACTGAATGGGGTGGCGAAGTAGTTCTCAATCTACCGACTGCATGGGATGGAGATGACCTTGCTTTGGTATTGGTCCATGAATGGCATCTTCCTGAGGACGATTCAAGCGGTGGAGATCGCGGAGATGAGGACAAAGGCCTATTGTCGGGCTTCCTCGCCCCTCTTGGTCTCATTGCAATGGGTGCAGCAGCATTGACACGTCGTGATTGAACCCGTCCAATCCTTCAAGAACCCCCGTGAGAACCTGCAACGCTCACGGAGGCATCACCATGGAACCTACACTGACGCTGGAACATATTCCACCCGGTCAGTTTCCCGATTGGTTGTTTGATCAACTGTGTCAGCAAGTGGTTGATCCTCGCTTAGCATCCGTCCTCATCATTCATTCCTCAGACGCCGCTAGGGCAGAGATTCTCAATCGTCTTGAATCCGCAAATATTGGACCCATTGATCGTTCTCGCCATCACACACTCTCTTCTCTGTGGAAATCATTGCATGCCGATTTACGTCTCCCTCGCCTCTTGTCTATGAATGCCAAAAGCCATCGATTGCTGCATGCAGAATGCGAGTTGGCTGCTAAGAGAGGTGAATTCCCACTCCTCCATCCGACTACCGAGCATCGATGGGGAGAAGGCCGTACTCGCGCTCTAGCGAGATTGGTACAAGTATTCGATATCGAAGATATCCGAAGTTGGGAAGGTCCTGGAATTGTTGGATTCAATAATTGTCTGAAGCGAATGGGTCGTGAATTGAATGGCCTCCATCCATTGATTCACAGACGCACTCTGATTGACGAGTTAGAGCGCAAGGAAACAGCGCCGTTTACGCTGATGGGAATCGCGGGAATCATCTTGATGAATCAACTTCCCACCTTGTCCAAGAGCGACCGTCGCTTGCTATTGAATCTGAATCGATTTACAGATATCCACCAATTGTGTCAACACGGTGAGGCACCCATTGGAAACCATCGATTGGGACTTCATGGTGCCATTTTAGAGGATGTTCACCCATGTTCAGAAGACCAAATCCCAGAATGGTTGAAATCACATCCGATTTGGAAGCCGATGCCTGTCAATCACTCAGTTACCCGATTGTTGGTTCCAACCAGAGGCTTGGATATTGCCGCAACTGCTGAGTTGCTGAGGGATTGGATTACGACTTCGTCTCCCGATTCAACAGTGGTCATTGTTGATCCAGGTAAGGATAGTCGAATTGAGCAGTGGAATCGCGCCATGACTGAGGTGGGATTGCGACTGAACACCAATTCCTCATCCGGGATTAAGACATCCTCACCAATCCATTGGCTCGGTGAATTACTCTCAATCGGTATAGGTTCAGAGGCTTGGTCGATGTCTAGAATCCGCGCCATTGGTTCACAGCGGAGTCTACGTTTCGTCAATGAGTGGCTGCAACCCGAATTGCATCCAATTCAATCAAAATGGGTCCCAGAATTAGATTCATCGAGAATTGAGTCCTTGGCTCGAACGTGGCATATACTGGGTGGCTATGGGGCATTATCACGCTGGCTTCATGCATTGGCATCCCCAGCCCATCCTGCTCCATGGCAGGATGCAGAAGAGGCTGGAAAGAGAGCTGAGTGTACTCAGTGGTGGTTCCTATCTCTGCTCAGTCGTTTGTCCCCCTTGCTCACCTCAGGAGAACGTGCACTGCTGGATGAAGCCGACCTCCGTATCGGGTGCCATACGGGCGAATTACTGCCTTTACCTCCTTCTCCTGAGGACGGAGACTCCTGTTTGTATGAATTGTTGAAACACTTAGATGAGAGTTCAATGATTCGTGATATTGGGCCATTGAAATTGCTTACCGAAGAACATGAAAAATTCAGGAGATCTCAGACAATTTTGAATCATCCGTGCTCATTACTTGGCCCTGAATGGGTTGAAGAATTACTCAGTCTTATCGATGATATCCCATCTCCCAAAACCTTCGATTACAGTGATAATGTGCGTTTGTTAACTCCCATCGAGTCCCTCGGTACCTCTGCCGATATCGTTGTATTAACACACTTCACAGCATCAACTTGGTCACTCAGAGCCGAGAATCTACCATGGCTTAGTGAAGCCGATTGCAAGATGTTAGATTTAGCTCGTGCCGATGCACCTCTTCGTGAAGCGAGGCATGCGTTGCATCACCTCATCCATGCATCTTCTACCGTGATTTTGGTCGATCCTTCCGGCCTTGATGAAAACTGTCAACCTGCCACCCCACTCGCTGAATGGCTATCGTCGACATCAGGTTCAGATTCCGCCGAAAAAATCGCCAAACCACAATTTCTGGAGAATTGGGCTACCGCTTCGAGTGTGCGTACTCGAGGGTATCACCTCGCGTGGTTCCCCAGTACTGTAAGCATGGTTTCAACCGGAGATACAACTCGAGCTGAAGTGAATATTACTGGCCGTGGATTTCGTGAAAATAGACAGCGAGCAGGGCAGCAATTAATCAATTCCAAAATGCCAGAATATCCCCCCCTGAATCCACTTGCAATTACGATACCAATGGATGGCGAGTTGTTGACTGATCGCCTACGCCGCCAACCTACTGAAGTGCAGGGACATGATGATTATCTGAAAATGGATCTGCACGATCGCTTTGTTGGGACGAAGGGTATCAAAATCATACCTGGGAACAAGGGTGCACCGGGCGAAGTCAAGCCAAGAAATGCGGAAAAATGGCCTGTATTGGGAGGGAAATCAGGTAGAGCGAACCTGCTAGCGATTGACCCACGTCCACTCCGTCCAACTCAAACATCACTACCCGTTTACGACCAGAGAAGCGGCCAATCTAGCAAGACCAAATTTCCACGTAAGTCATGGTCTGCTAGTAGACTACAGATGTGGCAGAAGTGCCCTCGTCAAGGTTGGCTTGAGCGCCGTTTAGATGCCGGTAGTATGGAACAACAAGAGGATGACTTGGACGCCAGAGTTCGAGGTGATATTGTACACAGTTCACTTGGAAGATTGTTTGAACAAGCACTGTCAATAGAGGAAGGTGTTGTCCGTGATTCTGAGAGTGCGACTTCCTTGGCCAACTGTGGGCTCTCGCAGGTCGAAATGTTTGCCTTTATTCTTGAATATGTAGCCCAAAGCGCTCCATGGCTAGAGAGAGACGATGCGACTGCTGCCCAGCGCAGATATGATCTAATTGGGCTTTCAAAACAAAACTGGCTCGACTGGCTTGCATCCCCAGATTCGAATGTTCTGCCACCTTCGGGACGTCTTGGAAACATGTTACAAGCGGAAATGGGATTGTACAACTCCGTCCCGATTTCATTGGAATGGTCATTAGATCGAATGGAAATCTCGCACCCAGATGGCCGAAAGATGTCGTTGACAGGTTACATCGATCGAGTGGACATCATCTCTCATCCAACATTGGAAGATGGTGATGATAGTATTGCACCTTTGGATTGGACACCTTCAAACAAATGGAAGCCCAAGCGACTGGTCATTATCCGAGATATCAAATCCGTCGAAGGCCCTTCCAAAAAACATGCAGGGTTCCGGCATCGAAAAGCCCTGTTTGATGAGTTACAGCTCGGCCTCTATGCTAGAAGTTGGGAAGTAGCAAATCCCGGTGACCTTGTGGTTGGCGTCGGGATTTCTGAGGTTGGAATGGATACAATCCATTCGGTTGAGGTAAGTCCAGCATTCTCTGAGTTGTTTACTGAAAATGGGATTGGAAAAGTGACCACTTTCACGCACGACACTCACAGATTTCCTGATGAGGATGCAGAACCTCAGAGTGACCCATTTAGAGCTTGGATTGCCGAGCGATTGAGTACAGCGTTTGATGTAGCAGAAGATGCTGATTCGGGGTTGGTACATTTCACTCCAGATGAGGATAATTGTATGTATTGTCGGGTCAAGGAAATCTGTGGATTTGGATTCCTATTCGGAGGTGGCTCATCATGGAGTTGAATGTTGGTCAGCGCTTGGCACTCGCCATCGACATGCACCTAATTCTAGACGCAGGTGCAGGCACCGGTAAAACACAGAGCATCGTTGGAAGAACAATCGAGCACTATCTTTCTGTAGATCAACGCGCAACTCGTTTGTTACCTCCAGGGCCACGTCCATTGCCACTGTCTGCAGGCTCGTTACGAATCGGGCTATCTGAACGTGAGGATTTGACGGAATGGCGAGGTTTGTTGCCTAGCGAAGTCGTGGTTCTCACGTTCACTACTCGGGCTGCCGAGGAAATGCGTCATAGACTATGGCAGGAATTGAATCGGTTGCGTCCTGGCCCGACCAGAGATACGGGGGGTAAGCGACGGGATTCTAGAGTTACTCATGAGGGGTTAATCGATCAACTAACAGCGATGCTCGAGGATGCACCCATCGGCACCATTGACTCATTCTTCTCACGCCTCATAGCACCTTGGCGTGCCGACCTTTCTCAGCGACCAACCGACGAAGTAATCAGTGATGCAGAGAGACATGTGTTACTTGATCAGGCCCTTGAAGGGCTTTGGCGTCTGCGTTCTCCAAGTGATGCAGTAGCTGCGGGTGTTTCGGGTGAAAGAGCATCGTTGTTAATTCAATCAAGAGATCGATTGGCTCGAAGATTTGGTAGTCGCAGAGAGGTT
>DAHO01000069.1:8407-17942 GCA_002498455.1 Euryarchaeota archaeon UBA602 | reverse complement strand
GGAGATTTGCTGGATTCCGGCGACCCCAGAAAATATCGACCAAATCTGGGGATTTTGGGTTGCACAAATACGTGATTTGATGGCGGCAGGTTACCCCGGTTGCACCGGTTGTGGTGGGCCCGGTTCGGAAGGTGATTGGGATGAGTTGGCTTCGCGCGCGCGCATGCGCGTGAACGCAGGGGTTACGAAGTAACCCCATTGATTTTCATGCCGCTGCAAATTTCAGTAGCGTTTATGGAGGGTCCATGTTCGGCCGCGGTCCGGATGTGGAAATCGTGGACTTACTAATTGTCGAATCTGGGGCCAAGTCAAAAACGATTCAGAAGTACCTTGGCAAAGGATGGATTGTGGCCGCTTCTAACGGACACGTTCGCGACCTTCCTACCAGCCGGAAAACCAAGGATGGAAAGAAAGCAATGTGGGCCTCTACCGCCGACAAATTACCGAACCCTAAATGGGAATGGACTGAAAATTCTGAACGCACGATTGGCAATCTATTGAGCAAAGCCCAGGAAAAAAATGTCGAGAACATCTACATCGCTACAGACCCTGACCGTGAGGGTGAATTCATTGCATGGCAACTCAAACTAATTTTTGAGGAAGCCGGTTTTGAGCAGATTTGGCGTGTGACTTTCAATGAGATTACCAAGACAGCGGTTCAAGCCGCGATTGATGCAAAAGGCGATGTCAATCACAATCTCGTGTCTGCCGCTATGGTTCGTCGATTCATGGATCGTCTGGTTGGATTTAGAGCATCGAAATTCAGCCGTTCTTGGTCACTTCCAGCCATGGGACGTGTTCAAACCCCAACTTTAGGATTCATCGTCGACAAGGAAATTGAGCGTGAATCATTCGTACCCCAGCCTTATTTCTCCGTGCACGCAGATGCCGGCTCTCTACGATGGAACGCACGTTTTCACGAAAAATCTGATGCGGGTGCATGGTTCGATGACAAAGGAAAATTCCACGCCAATCGTACAAATGATGGCAAGTTAGCAGCGGCTGCGGTTGAAGCGGTCAAAGGCGGATTGACTTTGACAAGTGTAGAACCTAGTCAGTACAAGAGTAATCCCGACCCACCATTTACCACAGACACATTGTTGATGAAAGCAGGTTCTGAAATGAGTTGGAAACCCGGGCGTACGATGAAGGTCGCTGGCGAGTTATACAATGCGGGTCACATCACTTACATCCGGACGGATTCTACTCGAACCAATGCAGATGCCCGCGATGAAGTCAAATCATTCATCAGCCAAACCTATGGTGAAGATCATCTCGGAAAAGGTGTTGTAGGGCCGGATGTCAAGGGTGATTCTGCAAATGTTCAGGATGCTCACGAAGCGATTCGTCCAACGCATCCCACCGCACAGAATATCGAGGGCCTGTCCGCTGAACAAGCTCGACTCTATCGACTCATTTGGGCGCGATTTGCCGGTAGTCAGATGAGCCCCAGTCGGTATGAGAGGTTGTCGATGTCTGCCAGTGCAACAGGCTTTGAGAAGTCATTCAATTCCACAGCTTCATGGCGAGTACACAGGGGTTGGGAAGCGGCTTTCGAGGGCATTCGTAAGGAACCCGCGATTGCCCCGCCATCGTTTAATGCAAGTGTCGGAGAATCCTTGGAGCTGGATTCCACGGATTCTGACTCTAACAATCCGGAGTTGGTTGAAGACGAAACCAAACCACCCGCCCGCTACAAGCAACACTCCATTGTTCAAAAAATGAAGAGTGAAGGTATTGGTCGCCCATCTACCTATGCCGCCACCATCACCAAGCTGTTGAAACGCAAGTATGTGGTTGAAGAAAATGGTTCACTCGTGCCCGCAGACAGTGGTCGGACATTGTGGCTTGAAGTTGCACCTTTTTACGATCGAAGAGATCATGGAATTGAAGGGCATCTATTTGGAACGAATTTCACTGCAGAAATGGAATCCAACCTTGATGAGATTGAGATTGGTAACTCGGCTGCGCCCCAAGTTTGGCACACTTTTGCCGAACACTTTCAGGGGCTCCATCTTGCAGCACTTGAACAAAAGAAACTGAAACCCACGCCCAAGCAGTTGGACTATTTTACACGCTTAATCAGTCACCTTCCTGAGGAAGAAGTCAATCGTTTCACTGGGGGGAAATCCGCTCAAGAGATGACTGGGACTGAGATGCGCGAATTGATTGAACAAATCAATCTGGCTCATCCCGCCGATAGCCAGCCTGCTAGTGAGAAGCAACTCAATTGGATTTCATCTCTCACCGAGGGGGCAAACCTGACTGAAGCCGAGGCTTGTGCCAAAGTCGATGCAGGTAGTTTTGCCGACCTAACCGGTGGTAGAAATGGTACCGCGAGTAAACTGATAGAGGCTCTACGTTCTATCGCGAGTTCCACTCCCCGAGAGGCTTCAGAAAAGCAACTGAATTGGATCAAAAGTATGGCGGAGAAGGCCGGATTGAGTGAGGCCGAAGCCTGTCAATTGGTCGAGGCCGAAGGATATGCACAATTGCAAGGTGGCGCAGGGGGTACAGCCAGTAAACTGATCACAATTCTCCGAAAGCGCACTCGTGGCAAGAAGAAAACAAAATCCTCTGATTCATGATTCTGAAAGGCGAATCCTGATAGGTCACGCACTGTGGCCACTGAACATGACAGGACACGACTACGATGCCATCATCGTCGGCGCCGGTCCTGTCGGGGGTCACTTGGGGCGTATTCTTTCAGAGCGAGGCCTCCATGTTTTACTTCTTGAAGAGCACAAGGAAATTGGAAAACCATTCCAGTGTGCGGGCTTAGTCACCCCTTCGGCAATGAATCGCGTGGGTCTGCATGATTCTATCCTAACCGACGTCTGGGGTGCTAGGATTCACAGTCCCTTGGGGACACGAGTTGAAATCGGCGATCCTTCCATTTTGCGTACACATGTCGTGTGTCGAAAATTGTTTGATGAAGGCTGTGTTCGGCAAGCGATTGAAGCGGGAGCAACTCTCTGGGTAGATAGCAAGCCCACTGATGCCGTGGTGGACGATGAAGGTGTCACCGTTTCCATCCAAAGAGAAGGCAAAGATGTGACATTACGCTGCAAATTGCTCTGTGGTGCGGATGGTGTTCATTCGTGGACTCGCAGATACTTCCGATTTGGTCGCCCGAAGGAATTCATGGTTGGATTTCAGGTAGAACTTGCGGGCTTTGAAGGCCCACCGGGTCGGCTAGAGATGTTCTCTGGTGAAGAAGTCGGACCGGGTTTGTTTGCATGGGCCATTCCCAATGGTGAAACTCACCGAATCGGGGTTTGGGCTCACCCCGATCGTTTGGGTGGTCGATCTTGTGAAATGCTCTATGATGCACTTCGAAACCATCCTCTGTGGAAACATCGTTTTGAAAATACTCACGAAACTGCCCGATTCTGTGGACCATTGGCCAGCGGGATGCTTCGTCGAATCCATAAGAATCGTGTCCTTCTCTTTGGGGACGCAGCAGGTCTTTGCAAACCCACGACTGGTGGTGGTATTGGCCCCGGATTTGACCAGGTTCACTTGTTAGCAGACAAGTTGGTGGGGGCCGTTGAATCAAACAAATTAAGCGAATCGAATTTGAAGCGAATTTGTAAACCCATGGAGAAGATGCGAAAAGAATTGGAACGGGCTCGCATTTTACGCGATTTATTCGTATCTTCATGTAATGATGAAGAGTTAGAACAAACGTTCCAGATTTTCGCACGCAGTGATGTCATCGCACTCATCAATGAAGTAGGGGACATCGAAAAGCCAGTACCTTTGGGCATCCGCCTACTCAAGGATGTACCTGAATTCCGCAAGATGGCCGCCCGTGCAACTTGGGCCCTTTTGACGGGCTGAGGTGAGTCAATGAGTGACAAAATCGTTGAGATTTCGTTGCGTTGGCCTCCCTTTGACCCGAACACGGTCAGGGCATCTCAATTGCCACTTGCCAAGGAGACATTTCGGATTAACGACGATATTCCCTGTAATGTTCACATCGGCCAAGAATCAGGATTTCACATCAAGCGAACCGTGAGCAGAGCGAAAGGAGATCTCTCAGACTATCGTGAGTGGACGACATTGACAGAACGTTTCCCCCATCGTGTAGAGCGAGAAAGAAGCGGTTGGTTTCTTCTACCGAGTAAGTTGCATCGCCAGTCTCGTCGCCTCATTCCGTTTGCCGTAGTTGGAATCATTGCATCATTGGCGATTCATTCATTTGAACCCGCGCTGGTGAATTGGGGTATCGTCGACAAATCATTCGCTGGCAGTGTACGCTTGGGTATGCTGGAGTATCCGATTCTTCTATTGCTGTTCCTACCCATTTTCTTTTTTCCAATCATGCTGCGATTAACGGCGAGTGTCTGGGATTTTCGAAGAACAAGACTGTTTCGAACCGAGTTGCCCATAGATCCAAAAATCTCCACTCGGAATCAAGATTGTACAGGTTCTTCACTTGAAATCGATGTCGAATTCCCTGAATTGCGTGGCGGTTGGACTGCAGCAAGTGCGTACGTCCAGGTGGGTTTGTTGAATCCAAGACGACCAATGCTATTGCATGCTTTGGGGCGAAAGGAAGGCCAACAGAATCCACCGGGGATATCGACCCCTCTTTCAATTCGACAATATTCTCATTCTGAACTCGGGACCGGCTTTGGGGAAGCCACTCCGCTCGAAGGGCCTGATACTAAGCGCCTGTTTCTCTCACCTCACCCAGTTCAGGCCCGGGGGGAAGTCTCTGACATCCCACTTGAGGGTGGTTCCATCAGTTTGTCAATGCCGAAAGGTGATTGGCCTGGTAGTGAGTATCATCCCCTGATTGCGGTACATTGGGAAATCATCATTCGGATAAAGCGAGACAGCGGTGGCCCTCTGTTGTTCGTTAAACCATTGCTACTCAAGCACGATGGACGAGATTGCATTATTGAGGACATGCCAACACAATCTGGGCGCAGTGAATTGGCGGACAGTTGATGTTCTGTACCGTACTCGCAAGTACATGCGGCGAATAGGGCACGCCATTGTGCTAACATTGCTGATGCTATCCTCCGGTTGCCTGGGTCTTCTCGATGAGGGTGAGGAAACGGTCGCAGTTCCGGCCGAAGCCCCACTCGAGATTACCTTGGATGAAATCCAACTCTTTGCACACGATCAACGCGTTGTGTTGAATGGTCAATGCAATTGTGAACAGGTTGGTGGCATCATCATTGCCTCGATTGCCAACGGTGCCGTCCAAGGCGCAGTCACCATCGATGAAACCGGCCGTTTTTCTGTTGACTTTGGAGTATTACCCTCGGGAACGTACAACATTCAACTGACTTTGACAAGCGAAGGTGGCCTCACCGAAACCATCGATGCATCGACTACGATTTCACCGGCACCTGAAGACCCCGTAACCGTCTCTCCATTCCCGCCCATAATCTATGCAGAATCTGGTGAGTCGACGATTGCTCGCGTCAAGATTACTCATACATCCCTTATCTCATGTTCAGGCATCTGGGAAGATGAAATGGAGCGAAGGCAAGCTGTAACCATCTCAGGAGAGTATGGTTCGGTTCAGTTAGATGTGTTTGATTACTCATTCAATGGAACATTCACCATTACTTGCGGTCTCTACGAACTCACAACAGCCACAGCAGACGTCTATGTTTTCATGTTCAGTGAAGCAAATCCAGATTTGGACGGTGATGGTATACCCGATGAGTTCGATCGTTGTCCTGAAAGCAGTATTGCGTTCAATTCTGATTTAACCAATGATATCGACAGTGACGGATGTCACGATACCTCGGAAGATACCGATGATGATGACGACGGGCGACCGGATTCTTCCGATCGGTGTGGCCGGGGTTTAATCGGTTGGGACTCCTACAATACTTCTCTTGACCACGATGGAGACGGGTGTCAAGATGCATCAGAGGATCTTGACGATGATGATGATACGATTCCAGACTTGACTGATAACTGTCCATTCAGTGCTGCAGGTTGGTTCTCAACAGGCGCCTCAGATTACGATCGTGACGGCTGTCATGATTTGACCACGGACCCTGATGATGACAACGATGGGGCCTTGGATGTCAGTGATGATTGTCCGAAAGGCGTGATTGGTTGGGAGCGGACCAATGAGACCGATTACGACATGGATGGGTGCCGCGACTTTGATGAAGACGGTGATGATGATGCTGACATGGTTCCTGACATGGACGATTGGTGCAATCGCACCATAATCGGCTCTGTCGTCAATGAATTTGGTTGTGCAGCATACGAATGGGACGAAGACGGAGACGGTATCATGGACGATGCGGACCAATGCCCGGGAACGCCCACTGGACTTGAGGTCAATGGACTCGGCTGTGCCGACTTGGATTCCGACGGGGTCTTTGCCAACGTTGACCAGTGTCCGAACTCAAATCAACATCCACGTTGGACCGTTGATGCAGATGGTTGTAACCTTCTGCAAATCCCCCTTGATTGGAACACTGGGCCTTATTCTACAGAACGATTTGGCATCGTTGGAGATTTCACCGTTCAGACCAAATCTGGGAATTGGGTAATGTCCAGAGATTGGGATGGGGAAAGCACCTATCTGTTCATCTTCAACCAAGATTCGAACTCATACATGTCATCCCTGTGGAGTCAGAATGTGGGTCGATTGCTAAACCAGGTACCTGAAAATGGTCACGTTTTCTTCGGTTCTTTTGACTCCGACTATCGCTCAGATATTGATGCAATGAACGCTCGAGTCAATTCATATCGAAATGGACTTAGTGAGGCAGACAAGGCTTGGGTCGATTCAAATGTTCACTATATCGACCAGCAAGCTGGAGGTATTGGAGGATCATTGGGCAATGTGATTGGAGATTGGAGTACATTTTACTATGGCATCGATCGATTCCAGCAATGGCGTGAAATCGGGTCACTGTACAATTGGGCCGGCACACATGGGGTCCAGTATCGATTCGACTACATCGGTAAGATGTCCCAGCAATTCAACGCGGAATTCCCAATTGAAATGCGTCGCCATGACCCCAGTGTCACCGTTGTCGATATCATGGTCAATCACCGCCACAACGGGGGTTGGGGCGGCGGTCACGCGTCCACCTCAAACGGGGTATTCCCCAATGCCAGTGTCATGCAGCAATTCAATACGATGGAATTGTACATGCATCACGGATGTAGCGAGCATCGGGACCGGTACCAGAAAGCAGACGGGTCCTACGGTGGATGCCATGAATGGGATTACAGTCAATACATGCAGATCTGTGATGAGGTAAACAATACCTCAACCTGCACAACTGAATTTGGTTACTGGATTACCACCTATGGCCGTGAGGGTCGTTGGTTGACTGATATCTCCCCCCGGCTGTTTGAACTGCAAGACGGTGGGGAGCGAATGTTCCGCTACCGTGGTGCCAATGGTGGTTGGTTGAACGTGAGTGTGTATTTGTCTAATTGGGATGATGATGGCCTACGACCGACTGTAGGGGAGTTGGCATTCAATGGTGGTGCATTCCGCGGCGAGTACAACAATGAGTCACAATACAAGCGCCTGCACGATTTACAGATTCCTCCCGGCACAGAAAAAGTCGAAATCTACGCGGTCATTACCGGTCATGGATTTGGAAAGGACAACGCCAATTGTGCAGAATTCTGCAATCATGAGCATCGATACAGCATGAACGGATTCGTGACCCAAGAAGATCATCCCATGGCAGGCAATAATTCGGTTTCTTCTGATTCAGAGGGTTGTGCCAAGGAAATGGGCAATGGGGCCAACGCCAATCAGTTGGGTTCCTGGCCGTTTGGTAGAGCAGGCTGGTGTGCAGGGCAAGATGTCAAGCCTTGGGTCTTTGACATCACCGATTGGATTGATTGGACCAGCGGCCAAAACAGTATGCGTTACCAAGGATTGTACAACGGTCAAAATTACGTTCCACAGAACGAGCAATCAGGAGCCAACCAGAACATCCATGCGAACATTTGGATTGTATACTACACCAACATCAGTGCACAAGCGAGTCCACAGATTGATTCCAGTGCATCACCCACACCGATTGAGGATGATGGGGATTCGAGTTTTACATTGGTTGAAATCTTGCGTGAAGAAGAGTGTGTAGCACGGGATGAATAGTCTAGTCTGTACCTACGCGATCGTATACGATTCAGAGGGGGTCTCTTGCGATTATGAACAACAATAATCCTCTATCGGCCTTGTCACAACATAATACGCGACGTCATGATGTTGACTGGTTGAGAGTCATTCTTTTTGGCCTACTCATTTGGTTTCATTATGCTGTTTTTTCGCTCGGTACACTTGAGGGTGAAGACAGCAGTATGGAGATTTTCAACCTCCCGTTGTTCTTCATCATCGGCGTAATGCATCAGTGGCGACTGGCGGCTTTGTTTGTCATATCAGGCATGGGGACAGCGTTCGCTTTTCGAAGGCGAACTTGGGGCGTTTACATCAAAGAACGCTTTTCACGTCTCGGAATACCCCTGTTGTTTGGAACCTACATCCTCTTCTTTGGCATCTTTGATCCGTTGGGAACAACCGCTCGTCTCTTCGAACTCTTCCCCGGTGGAGACGATATGCCGTACGGCCACCTTTGGTTCATTTACAACCTGTTGATTTACTCCGTTCTTCTAACACCCTTGTTCTCGCACGTACGTAACAATCCAGATGGTAAAATCGTCCAAATGACTCGTTCGTTACTGAATGTTCGCCACGGCATGGGTCTTCTTTTGTTACCACCTCTCGTTCTCACGCTCAGTAATATTTTGTTCAAGCCATGGGGATTTGGAGAAGTGGGGATGTGGTGGGAGTTTCCACGCTACATGCTCTACTTCCTGTTTGGATACTTGATGATTGCAGCCAAGGAGGATTACTTTGCTGCCATCGACCGTATTCGGGTCCCCGTGACTGTCACCACGCCCGTATTAGCTCTGATTTGGTTCATTAGTGGCGAGATGTTCGAAACACCTCACATTTACGAAGGCGGATGGGTGGCGGAGGGATACAATGCATTTGCAATTGAACCAACCATCGCTGCGCTGATTCAGTCCTTCCATGCCTGGTTCTGGTGCCTCCTTATCTTCAGTTGGGCTTCCAAAATCCTCAACAAACCCAGCAAATGGCTCGCCTACCTCAACGAGGCGGTCTATCCCACCTACATTGTTCACATGCACTTAACGTTCCTCCCGATAGCCTTGTTCGCTTTGATTGGGTTGGGGTATTACATATCGATGGTGATTGGAACCCTTGCCGTCTTTGTGGGCGTGATGATTTGCTTTGAAATTGCTCGGCGAGCATCCCTTTTCCGACCCTTGTTCGGTATCAAGGGTGGAAACGAAGAAGTCAACAAACTGTATCCTTACAATCGAGCCCAAGAGAAGGGCACTCGGATCGTGTTTTCATTGATCTTTAACGCCCTCGCCGTAGGGATGATTCTAATGTTATTGATTTTGATTATCGGTGCAGGTTTAATCGAATAAGACACGAATTATTGTTTCCACACCCATCCCCACCCTTGAGTGAGTATCTCACGTATGGGTA
>DAHO01000069.1:0-8049 GCA_002498455.1 Euryarchaeota archaeon UBA602 | reverse complement strand
CCCTGATTCTCTCCAAGGGTCAGATTTCCAGGAGGAAGGGCTGAAAGTACATCGTCCTGCCTGAGCCCTGTTGCCTTGGCGATTTGGGTCGCCACTTGTTCCTTCTTCTGTGTCCCCGGTGTCATTCGGATCCACCGCTCGCAGAATTGCGTCACCACCGCGTGTGTCCCGACCAAAGGAAGTGGGACTCCATTGATGGCGACCAACCCCAATGTCATCTCCATGTGGATATCCTTGTACCAATGCCGATGGCCCCGGACCACAAAGGCACCTCTTCCTAGTGATTCGCCAGATTCAGTGGTCTTGCTGACCTGACCTTGAGCGGCATGGAACGCTGTCGCTGCACGTCCACCACTGGCCCAAGCTCGAGACCAACATACGGCCATTTGCGCTGCATCTGTCAAAACATCATCAGCATGGGATTCGAAATCGAGGGCTTGTGTTGTGCGAAGGGACGCCACTCCTTCAGGCAGCAATGGATTCGGGCTTGAATCGATTTCGAATCCTTCTCTCATTTTGAGGGCACATGAAGGTGCTCCATGTAAATCTGCATGGAAGTACAGGTCGGTTGAGGCAAGATGCTTCTTGACGATACGATCGTTGCCTTTCGCATCACGCCCCCCAATCAATAGTTGTCCACTAGACATCAACGTCCAGCGATATCCTTCAAACCAGAATTTTTTGTTTCGTTTGGCTAAAGTGACTCGTCCCGCCGCCTCATCCTTGGCTCTCTGCTTCTCAACTTTCTTCTGCCGCTTCTGAGTCTCTTCCAATGCGGCCTTGGCCCCTTCAGCTCGCTGCTTGTCTTTTCGCCCCTTGGCAAAGTAGAACTGTGCGTTCTGGTGGACCGTTTGGTCTAAATGAAGTGTAATTTCAGTGCTTGGTTCCCCCTGTTCATCGGGTAACCTTGCCTGAATGGTTCGTTCGGAAGGGTTGGCAGAGACAATCCAATCGATGCCCTTGATTGCGGTGCGTGTAGCGTCCCAACCGATTTCCTCAATTGAAGCATTGACCTGATTGAGCAATGATTCGACGTGTGCCCAATGCTCCTGAATGGCCTTTCCAATGTCCTGTTGTTTTCCTCCCTTTTGGGTCAACTTTTCAATGGCAGCAACTTGTTGATTCTCACGCCTCGCCAACTTTTCATCTTCAGAATCGGTTTGCCCGGGTGCGGTCACTTCGGCGATTTTTTCGGCTTCTCTTCTCGCGAGTGCACTTGCATCATGACTACCCTTCCAAGCATCAATGGCATCAGAAAGTGATTCAAATTCAACAGTGTGAGTCTCACTGGAGATGTTCACCGGTCCAACTTCGGTGCAGTGTGCTTGCATTAAAGCATCCAATTCAAGAGGATTGGAGGGAATCTCAAAGGATTGGTCAACCATTGCAATCGCACCTTCTCCATCAATCTGTTTGACCCACTGCTGGAATCCTTGGTGCAAGCTCGCTGCCGACTCAATCTCGGAGGCGGCTTGAGAAGGACTGTGTCCAGATTGTGAGCACAACGCCTGAGCATAAGCACGACCCAAACTCATTTTTCCAGCCAATGTATGAACCAAATCACGATCTGACTCTTTCAGAACGGAGAGAAACTGAGTCTCCGATAGAGTACGGGAGTCGATCGGTTCAGGGGGTGCGACATAGGGTTCTCCGCGTTTGATTGTTCGAGTTTCATATTTGACATGAGTCAGGGGTTGGATGATGACACCGTCTTGATCGAGTAGTATCACATTGCCGTTTCGGAACATTTCAACAATAATATCTCGCCGTCCATCTTTGGTATCGAATTCAAGCCGTAAGATACGATCAAACCCGATTTGTGATGCACCGAGGAGTCGTGCGTTGGACAGATGCTTGCGCAGTAACATCGCAAATTGTGGGGGTTGAGTCGGCATGGGTCGATCTCGTTGGCTGAAGTAGACTCGCTGACCACGAACGATGACCAGGTCACAGTTCGCCTTACCTTTGGGATTCAACCGCAGGACGACCTGCTCGTAGTGAGGTTGGTACATCTTGCGGCAGCGTGCACCTTTGAGCGCGTCAATGTCCAATGCCATGCGCGCGATATCAAAGGAAGACATCTGGTCACGCATGTTACGCCCTCAAGCCCAGCCGCGGCATGCCCATTCTTGAGCCAATCGCTTATGACATACGGCGTTCAGGGCGGTCTGGTGCGGGAATGGATTCAGCGGGCAGTGGTCTGGAATTGCGTGAAAATCCACGCACCCCTTCACCCGGTGCAGAGGTTGGTGGAGAAGTCGACGAAGCTTTGTCGATGTTCTGGTATCGTAACTTACTGAGGGCCGGCACAGACTCCCCAGAAGTCGATCCTGATTGGGGTATACATGTCAATGCCGACGCATTGGTCGAATGGGCTGCGGGGATTGCCACTGCAATGGAAAGAGATGGCGTGGCCAATGCCTCCACACTTTCTCTCGACTTGGCATTCATTTTCGGATTTGATCACTGTTTTTTCCACCACTGTGTTGATGCCCAAATTAGCTTACACATGATGCGTCTGCATGCTTCAGGGCAACCCATGCCTGATCTACGGAGTGACCAACATAAACGGTGTGAGAAGTTGCATGATGTACGTCATCAGCCCCAGTGGTGGTTTGCGATTGAAGAGTCCCTAGCAAATGCGCATGTCGCCAGAGATCCAACTAGGCTAGGTGGGTTGAGAGAAGCATTTCTTCGATATGGAATCTTACCGCAGCCTTTGGATGGTTCCCGCGGACCTTGGGCGCTTTGGGAACAATTGGCCATGGATTCAGATGCATTTTCTGCAGCATCCTACATGTTGTGGTTGCAGCATCTTACCGGAGAAATCGACCCCCTGGGTATTTTATCAGAAATCGAGATGGACGTAGAGGAGGGTGGCATTGATGCTGCCCTCAACCGAATGATTGATCGGATTCTCGAAGCGAGTCAACCGCAACCTGATGGAGAAGATGGTGGAAATGAACACGACTGGATTGCTGATCAATCCCTGATACCACGTTTGCATGCATTTGGCGGCTTTACCGAGGGATTATTCCGTAGATTGGATGTACCCATTTGGTTCCACGGTGGCAATGGACCGGATTTGATTCGTCGCTATGACCCCCAACGGGGAGAATGGCCTTATGGGACCATCGAGCGCTTATACAGCCATTTCCGCTCCAGTGAAGTGAATGAGGAGTGGGATGATCCCTTTTCCGGTGATGATGACGATTTTGAATTGTCACCATAGGTGACGTTCAAGACTTATCGCTGAATCGACCATCATGGCCGAGTCCGAGACGCCGGAATGCTCCGACGAATCGGACAAGCCTTTGCTTCCCAAGTGGTTTGCTATGACATGGCCATCCACATGGTATTGGTGGGTACCTTGGGGCATTGGTGCATTCTTGGTGGGCTACGGAACGACATTTTCTTTGTTGGGTATGATTCAAGATTACCACGGGGGTGGCGTTCAATCTAGTTTCCTGATTGCCATCGCAATTGGAACGTTATTGATGGGTTGTGCAAGCCCGAACCCATTTGGACAAATGATGAAGGGTTTCACTTTTGGGGCGGATCCTGAATCTTGGAGTTCTGATCCGAAGCCACCCATGGAACACGATGATTGGCACCTGTATCGCGGTTATTGGGATGAAGAAAAAGAGGAGTGGGTGCGCAATGAGTTGTCACCGTATGAACAGGATTTTCCCAACATAAACATCTCCCAGGATGATGATGAATGGGTCGTCTATTGTGAGGATGGTGGTCTGGGTAGCAAGAAGTTCTCGACGGAGAAGGAAGCCAGCGATTACATGATTCAAGAAATCAAGAATGGTGAGCGCAGAGATGTGCAGGAGTTGTTGTTTGGTGATCATCCCCGCCACAATCGATATCGCGCTCTGTTCAACGCGACACCCCCTCAATTCACCACAAGATTCCTTTGGCACTCATTTACGGTCATGTTCATCCTAGGGGCGTATTTGGCGACCCCGACAAATATGAGAGTTGAGATGAGCTACATCCCGATTTTCCTGATGATTGTTGGTGCGATTTCGACCATCATCAGCCATTTTTCCTATCAAAGCAGTGTGGAAGCGTGGGATACGGTCACATCTATCATCAAGTATGTTGATGGTGGGCATGGGGAATTGGTGGGTCAAATCCGTCCTCAAATTGCGATCCCACAGCCCATTTTGCATCTCGATGGTTGTACACATCCGACCTGGACATTTGACGACCTTGTCGCTTGGTATTGGTCCTACAGGTGCACAGAAACATGGGAAGAACGGACCTATAATCATGAGACAAAATCATGGGAGACGACAACACATACCGAAACCCGAACAATCCGGGATGGTGGCCATTCCCAAGATTTCATGATTCATGATGGGACTGGGGGCATGGCCGTCAAACTGACGACCTTTGATCGAGTAGAGATGGGTGAACCGATTTGGTCACGAAAGCGAAGAGGTGACAAGACGTGTGGCCCTTATGCCACGGCGCGACATGGTGGCAGTCTCAGTCATTTGTGGAGTCTACGGGCCCTTCGGCAAGGGGAACCCGTATACATCATGGCGCGAATCAAATCTCGACATCACGATGAAATTCCAAAGGGCAACGTTGGATTCAATGCAACCCGTGTCCATCACACATTGGAGGCCGTTGGCGAGGATGCCCCGCGTCGTCGCGCGAAGGTTTGCAAAGGCAACGAATTCTCAGTATTGAGTGCCAAGAATTCGTCTGTAAGCCGCTTGGGGCCGTGGATTTTACTCATTGTTGGTGCGATGGGACTGTTCTTCTTCTGATCATTCGCCGGCTTGTTCCTTCAAAGCCTTGAGTCGTGCCTTCGCTTCGAGGAGTTCGGCCTCCGCCTCAATCGCTTCAATTTCATCCTTGAGTTGCTCGGTCTTGATGTCGGCTTCTGAGCGCTTTGATTCGACAAAACTACCCAAGTCTGCACGGCGGTCAAACATGTGTGCTACCTGCTCGTCACTGTACTGGTCAAAGAGATCCGCTCGCTTGAAACCGAACATTCGGGCGACAATCACAGCCGGGAACATTTCCGTGAAGGTGTTGTAGTTCTTCGCAGATTGGTTGTACTCTTCGACTTCACTGGCCATCTTTGAAATCGCGTGTACGCCTTCTTCTAAGCCCGCAACCAATACGTTGTGCGAGGTGAGTTGGGGGTTGCTTTCGGCGAAGGCGAGTGCGGAGGGTAGGACAGAATCCATCAATCCAGATGCCTTACTCAATGCGCTCCGGTTGCCCGAACTCTTGGCTTGTGCGAACAATTTCCTGGCCTCGACGATCTTGTCGTAAATTTCACTCTCAAGCCCCAGTTGAGCCAAATCGGTCTGCTCCACCAAGGCCACTTTCTGGTCTTTGACACCGACTTGTGTTTCCAAATTTTGATACTGATTTTCGACTTCATTCCGCAAGTCAACCATTCGGTTGTACGTGCCCATAATCCAAAATAGAATCATCAAAACAACGAGTCCAGCAGCGATTAAAATCATCAATGTGGTTGGGTCCATGCCGTAGCGGATGCTGGCTTGGCACTTATCCTAATCGCAGGATTTGGCTTCCCATGCGTTGACATCGGGAATGAGATCGCCTTCGTGGGCATACTGGTTACTCGGAACTTCAACGACCTCTCCATTCGGCAGTGAATCTGCAATGCTGTGAGAATCATCACCGGTGTGCAGGGTGTCGGATGCAGCCACACAAATGGCGACAGGGATGTTCACTACGCCAAGATCGGTCGGCAGTGCATACCTTCGGTTGGCTTGAACACTTTTCTTGAGCCGTGGCAAGTGCGCTTGTGTCAATGTTCGTCGATAGCGGATGTACTGTTTTGGTTCCTTCAATCTCCATTTTAGATAGGGGAGCCCAAACAATCGAATCAGGGGCGGATAGCACCACCATGGGGCGGCAACGAAGGGAATCTGCCAAGTCGAGAATCTGAATTCAGAATTGGGAGCGACCAAGAAAGCACCCTTGCCCTCAAGTGCCCCCTCTTGCAGTCCGTGCAAGATTACCGTGGCGCCCAACGAAGAACCAAACCAAAGAACATCTGAGCCCAGTCCGAGCGCATCAGTGATGATTCGCAAATCTTCTACATGTCGATCCATCTGGAAATCATCCTTACGAATACGGCGACCAATATTTGCCGAGCGTTTCTCTCGCGTTTCAATGTAGTGAATGACACGTGTATTAGCCCATTCAGCCAGCAGTGGTGCCCATCCATCCATCACACTTGTCCAACCGGGGATGAAAGCAACAGGGACTGCGCCACTGTCATGGTGGGGGATGAATGAGTAGACCCGTAGATGAAATCCATCCGCCCCTTCAACCAACCGTGATTGAATCTCACAATCGGGGTTGTCGAGTAGGGATTTGACGTCCTCAATATCCATGTAATCAACAGGCCCAAACAAACCGTGTGCTTGAACATTCACACGATTCTGCCTTCATTACGCAGTGCTTTGAGATGACTCTTGGTTTGGTCGACCTTCAACATTGGGTGTGCGTCAGGGGTATCCGCATAGGCCGCTTGACTCAATTCTTCGAGGCCTCTTAGTCCACTTTCCCATGCTTTGAACACCGCTTCATGTCGTTTCTCTCTGTGCTGGATGTAATGGTTCAGCAATTTCTCTGGATTGGTGACAACAGGACCGTGACCGGGGAACAGCAATCGTGGATTGAGTTCGCGTAAACGCCTCAAATCTCGAATATAGGCCGTCATGTCGCCTTCATCACTCGGGACGAGTATCGTACCCACTTGGGCAACGTTATCCGCAGACACGATCCCAGCCTGCGAAACAAATGCCAATTGTCCAGGGCAATGACCGGGAGTTTCAATCACGTTCCATTGCACACCATCCAACTCAAATGCATCTCCATCGATGAGGGTGTGGGTGTCACCAGATTGACGAATGGCATCTAACGTTTCGGTGCTGCCCCAAATGGGTGCTTGATAGAGTTGGGAAATTGCATCCAAGTCGCCAATATGGTCTTGGTGTCGATGCGTAAAAATCGTGGAAATGATGGATGATCCCTCTTCGATGATGGCATCGATCTTTTGTTGTAATTGTCCCAAACCTTCTACACATTTCGCCGCTGGATCAATGATGATCCGGTCTCCTCCAGGTTTCCCAAGAATGTAGCAATTCGTATGGGTTGATGGTGGCAATGTATTGGTGGGCAATGGTACACATTCCACTCCGGGTGCGAATTCGATCCGCGCATTTTTCTGGGGGGGTGAATTCGCCATTCTCTCAATCGAACGGACAGTGGTGTCCTCTAGTAACTCACGCAAAATCATGACCAACGGAGGTGGCAATCGAATCTGATTCTTCTCCCACTCGTCTAGCAATTGGCGTGGAGTGGCCCATCGGTAATCATCAAATTCAGGTCTTTCACCGACATTCAGTACGGGTTCAACATCGCATTCTACCGTGAAAAAATGATTTCGAAATCGCAGTGGAGCAAATGGTGGTGTCGTCCGTTCGCTAATGACCACAAAGCCTTGGTCTTGAATACTGATTTGTTCTGAATCAACCAACTGGATCCATGCGCCCTTATCCTGCAATACTTTCAGACGAAGTTCCACATCAATCTGTTGCATCCCATTGGTACCCGGTGCAATCCCGACTTCCTCAACCATCTCACGCATGAGTGCGACCAATGCGGCTCGTTCGTCTGGATCTCTGTTTGCAAACCACTCGGGGTGTGCCTCCAACGCGGACCGATCGACGCGACTGACGCCCCCTCCCGGAAATGCCCAATAATCCGGGAAGGAAGGGACGGTCGAAACACGATGGCAAACTAGAATTTCCTCCCCTCGCCTTAGCATGACTGAGGCCGAGGGCCGCGGGGCGTGGGGTTTGGCACGTGGGACCTCCATCGTCCTCGGACTACCCGACGGACTTGAATGCTATCACTTCCTCGCGAATTCATGGAGCCTTGGGAAATTGAACCGTTGACCGAGGAGGAAGCTGCTGCATACGAAGCTCGAAGTGAGAAATTCAGGTGGTTCGGAAAGGTCACACTTGCCATCATGATGTC
>DAHO01000048.1 GCA_002498455.1 Euryarchaeota archaeon UBA602 | reverse complement strand
ACGACAATGGCAATTTGCAATCCCGTTTCCATTTCTACCCCTCACAATGGTGGAATCAAATCATTACAGACCATCGCCATGAAACGCCGAGAACTCGCCGCAACTTAATGCCGCAGTATCATTCCTCTTCATCCGTTACTGGAAGTGGTACTCGTTTACGCAACCACCAAACTGACAAACATAGTATAGCCGCAAATACCAATTCAACAAGGAAGAATTCCTCATCTCCATAATGCCGCTCAACACCCGCGAACACACTGTCCAAGATGAACCATTCAAGTTGGTGCAAATGCAAGTGTTCGTAGGCATACAAGCTCATGCATCCTTCTGGAAACCCTTCTTGGCTGCAGGAAATGGTTCGTAAAATCCAGTGATCCCAAAGGTCGTAGGAAAGAGCGACAAGAATCCCGTAACCGTATCTTCGATCGTTCTGCAAAGCCCAATATATGACGGAAATTGCTGTTATAATCCAGAACCAAAATACGAATTGTGAGAAGGGTGGACCCGATGGGCTGCTATCGTGGTAGGTGAAAATGGCCAAAGCATCGATGACGGCATGAGATAAGAAAGCAAAGATGAGACCAATCCACAACCAATGCCTGTTACCGCGTGAAGCCATCAGCCCCAAGTGAATACAGACGATCCCTGCAAGGGCATGCGCGGGAATCATCATGTCGAGACCGTGGGGGTCTCAAGTCATAGCGTTGAGCCTCAGTTCTCTTCCCAACGGGTCCACTGACCGGACTGCTTGTTGAAGGCCAACCCAGCCTTCTTCATCCATTTGTTGAACTTGGTTGCACCGGCACCGGTTGCGATGATGAAGTCTTCTCGGTCTTCCTGAGCTTGGATGTATCCCTTGACGGCCAAGGTTTGGTCAATCCAATCGTTGATTGACATCAATCCGCTGGTCAAGTTGCTTTCTTCGACCGCTGCTGCAATGGTGTCCGCGTCCGCACCGGTAGCCGAAAGCTCCGCAGCGATGACATCCTTACGAGAGGTCTTTGCACGTGGTGGGCGAACGACCTTTTCTCTTGGTTTTCGCTTGGGATCGATTTCAATCCAGTCCTTCTTGGACTCAAGGCGAGTTTCGACAACACCCGACATTGGAGATGAGAATTCATGTTCACACTCCCAGCAAATAAATCCGAAATCGTCACCCAAATCCATGTTGACACTCGAGCGAGGGTCCATTTCTTCACCACAGGTTGGACAGGCATGGAAGCAGAGTTTAGGGACGATCTTTCGGCGGAAGTCGACAATGTCTTGCGGTGTTCCTTCAAGTTCCAAAAGTTCGTGATCGCGGGCGGCTTCAAGACCTCGTGTTTCAAGTTGGTCTCGAATCTTTGAGCGCTGTTCTTCCTTGGATTCATCGTCGAAGTTGTTCTCCAACTTGACAATCAATTCAATGGTCTTTCCAAGTCTGTTCATGACCACCTTCTGGCTACGGAATTGCTCAACCTTGGCCATTTTCAGGCGCTCTCTTTCCTCTTGCAACTCGAGGATGATGTCCTTCTGTTGACGCTTGAATCGCTGCTCTTCGATTTTGTCCATCGGCTTCTTTTCAGGACCGGAAAGAACGTTCGAGAGATAGCGCTCTTTCGCCTTTCCAGTGGAACCCGATTGGAGAACCTCTAGGACGGAGCGCGCAATTTCATCCTTCAAACCATAATTTTGGACCAGTTGATCTTTGTCTAATTTCTTGATTTCACCAATCTTGAGACCGGAGTCAGCGAGCGTCATCGCTGTGGTTTCATCCACACCTCGACGCAACAACGCAAGGTAGGTGTCCTTCTTTGCCATAATCGCCCCCTCCAGAGTTGATGAGTACCTCGCGACCTACTTGAAGCCACGGAATTCAGGCCATAGGCCCTGCATCAATGCGCCCCCCACTCGTCCACCGGATAGGGGGCTTCCCTATCAAGTCGTTGTCGTCTAGGTCCGCGAGTTCACGACTCAAAAGCCAAAATCAGTTCGCAAAGATCGACCCAATCTTCGGGCTCGAGCATGTCGGGGCGCTCATCCATCAAGGGATGATCTTTCAGAGAATTCATCGCACCAGTCCACCGTTCACGATGCCAACCGGGTATTCGAGATAAACGCCGAGGCGCACGTTTGAGTAGGTTGCGAAGTTTTCGACGACGATCTGTGAAACACTGTGAAGTGACCTGTCTGTACAAACGACGATCGATGTCACTTTGAATCGCCGCCAATCGATCAAACGGCTCCAATCGAATTAGACGTGAATGGACACGTGGTTGAGGTGAGAAACAAGAGGGGGGGACGCGTCGACCCATTTCGACCTCAAAGTCCAACCAAAGCGAGAGACCCAGGGGGCCTCGATCAAGGGGGCCGATGGCCATGGCCATACGTTCTGCAAATTCCTCCTGAACGAGTAATACTGCCGGAATTGAGCGGAATTCGCGCTGCATTCGTTCCAACAATGGACTGGAAATTTGGTAGGGTATATTGGCCACAATGGCATCGATATCTTGAGGCCATTCTACAGTCAATGCATCACCTTCAATCAATGACAATTGAGATGATGCGAGCTCCTCTGAAAATTGCATTTGCATGTGGAGCAAAGACCCTTCATCGATTTCCACCGCGCTCACGCGTGCGCCCGCGAGAAGCAAATGGTGAGTGAGCGTTCCGGGGCCACAACCGATTTCCAGGACGTGAAGATTTGCAAGCTCTCCAGCCATTTCAATGGCTGCATTGAGAACGGATGTATCAAGCAAATAGTGTTGGCCCAAGTCGCGATTAATCGACTGATTATCCCGCAAAATATCAACCAAGAAGCGCGCACTGCGCTCCATTTTAATCCCTCAAGCACGAATGAGCAAATCGAGAAGATTTGGAGTCATGTGTGGATCTGCGATTTCCTGACACAAACGATTTGCAAGAAGGTCAGCGGCATCAATCTGGCAGGCTTCATCCAATGAAGCAATGGTTTCCCAGCCAACCCGTCCGCGAATCTCAACCATGGAAAGGGCCTTTGATTTCCCAATGCCCTCAAGCAGTTGGAACGCATGCATTTTCAGCGTTAGGTTTCCTGCACGATTGTAGAACGAAAGACACACCTCTGGATTGTCGGAAAGGATGCTTTTGACCACTTCATGCAAACAAGATTGAGAAAACGCGGAAAGATCACGGTGACGAACGGTCCCAAGTACGTTCACAGTACCAAGCTCAATCAGAGTTCCTGCAGCATGAGTTGCACCATCAACGGAAGCACGCATTCGAATCAGGTACATGCCGTTTTCAGTAATCGCTTGAATCAAACCGCTCGATTGGTGATCCAACACACGTGCATGGGTTTCACCCTCTAATGGACCGGCCTCGTCAGCGGGAGAAGAGTGACCTCTGGGCTGCATACTATCAGAACTCCGAAGATGGTGTTGACTCAAGAATAAAACGGTCTCCATTGACCCAATATGACAATATCACAGAATCTGCTTGCGGACCGTATCGACGATATTGTCGACTTCTCCGCCATCCATAGGGATTCGCTTGCTGGCGAGAATGGACCGAACTTCTTCTGCACTCAAAGGCATCATTTCAGCAATTTTCGCACAAATATCGGCATGCTCCGCAAGCTTCTCGATTTCCTGCAAATCGCTGAACAACGCTCTGTATACCTTGGAATCGGTCTTGTGCCCGTTTCTTTGATCGCTGGCAGCCCATTCTGCATGTTGTAGGGCCAACTTCTGCTCGTAGGACAAAAATCCACGGCGGTCTTGTGCATCAAGAAGGGCGTCACGAACGCTTGCGTAATCGGTGTATTCTCGGTCAGTCATAAATCTCACTCCAGTGGACGAAGATGCTCAGGTCGTGCAATGACTGTCTTCTGCATGTTGCCATCCTTGACAGCAACCACGTAAGCACTGCCTTGCTGTTCTTGGATAAATCCAGTACGACCTTGGAATCGGCGGTGAGGCATTCCCTTCTGCTGGCCACCATCTAGAACGATGGCAACACGGTCACCTGGCTCGTATGCGTGCATGATTCTTTGAATGTTCAATCGACCACGTTGTGACTTCGAACGCTTTAGAATGCTGCGTGTACCTTGTCGGGTTCCCTTACTTCGACGCATGTGAGTGCCTCCCTTTCCCCCTATAGGGGGAATCGGGCGACCTGACGCCCCTAATTAAGCGCACCGCCTAATCAAAAATGGTATTCAGTCTGCGTGAATGTCCTTGACATCCAGCCAAATGACTTCGCAGTCGCCCTCTAACACCGCCGCAACGGAAGGATTTGTTCGACCCTCATCACTGTGTACAAGTTCCTTGACATAGGTTCCCGATTCGCATCGAACATCGAACTCAATCTCATTCTCCTCAACCTGAATATTATCGATTGAAATCACCTTTCGCTTACGGATTTTGTCGGCTCTTCGATGTGCGACACGTTGAGGTGTTTGCTGTTCCAATACCTGTCCAGAAAGAGATTGGATACGCGTGATGACTTCCTCTTCATCGAAATCATGATCACACGTGAAACGGATGGTATACGATTTCTCGGCATTGGTTTCTTTGATTCTTGAAACTTCAGCTCGATTTGAAAGTCTCAAGCCAGTAATCTCAATTTTATCTTTGGCCGCTTTGTTGATTTCTTTTGTCAACTTGTCAAGATCAAGTGTTCGACGAAGCGGTGATTTCAGTTCAGCCACAAAAGGACGCCCGTTGCCAATACATCGTACGTCAATATCCTCTCGTCCCATCCCGTGGAACGCATCGGACTTTGCTTGAGTGTGCTCAACCAGTGGTTCGCATACGAGACTTTGGATGCTGTCAGGATATTGTTGTCCGGTGAAATTGCATGATTCACAACCTCCATCTCGTCCTCGACAGGCACGACACGGCCAACGTGTCTGAGGAACACCTCGCTCCAATTTTCGGTAACGTCCGTACAGGAACAGTGCGCGGATATCGACATTGACGCCAAGAGTCAATGTGTCGAACAGGATCATCAATTCGGGACGCTCCTTCACCCATGAGATTCCAGGGACCTTGTTGGCCACTACGGATTGAATCGCATCAGAGAGGGTGGCTTTCAGGGGGCGGCTGCCGGTTGCAGCGATAGAGGCACGAAGGGCTTCTTCTGCAGCGACTTGATCCTTTGCAAAATGAACGCCCAATTGTACTCTTGAACATTCAATGCCATCAATTGCGCTTGCGATTCGGTTTGAAATCAAATCCAAATCAAGGAAAAGATCCTCACAAAAAGGACAACATTCGACATCATCATTCACTTTCAAATCAGGATCTCTTTCCAAGGCCTGACCTCGGACACGTTCTCCCACAGCATCCAATGGATCGCCCGCAATTCGGACACCGGCGATTCGCCCTAAGCAGTGATCACAAGTTCCGATTCGAATGGCATGTTCGATACCGGCAGGTGCAGGACACCGAGGGATTTCTCGAATGGAAATTTGATTTTCTTCATAGTCTTCGAATTCATCATCAAAATCGTCTTCTTCGGGTTCTTCAGCGGCAACCATGTCTGCCCATGGGTCGTAAGATGATTCATATCCAGTATCAGCATACTTTGTCCAATCGTCATCACCTTCAGGTTCGGGGTCCACAACATCACCTCAGCGAACAAGCGGGTCAACCCACATCTTCGCTGATTCAACGACAGAGGCCTCGGTTATCACTCTTCGCACGTTAAAGCGAATCGGGGTCTGGGGAACCCGTGGCGATTGCATGAAGGCGGTCGGTGCTCCATATTCCAGAGTTGCATCCTGAATCGAATGTGAAGCGAATGCCGTATCCCCCTACATTCTCAGCCTTGGGTTTCTCATTCCTCAATCTGTCAATTTCGTCACGAAGTGCTTGAGCACGAGTTTCGGTTTCACGACGAGGTTTGCAGTTTGCGCAGGGACACCAAAATCTCATTTCGGCATAAGTCACTACATGTTCGGAATCATCCTTCCAGCGCAGGACGAGATCTGTCTCTCGACGCTCAAGTTGTCTCAATTTGGGGGGACTAGACATCGCTGACACTCCTACCGATACCCAGTCGCTGCTCGGCATCAATTTGTAATTGACGAATGCCACCAGCTTTCTTTGATTCCGCCCGAACCTCTCTCCAACCAATCATTCCAAAGACACTGCTTGTGATAATCATCGATGCGATGAAACTCAAGGCAATCATGAGTGCACAGAATAATCCGAATGCCGAAAAGAAGCCCATCGGCGAGAATGAGATGATGGCAAATCCTGTCACATCTGAGACAGCGGAGCCAACCAATGCAAGACCCGAAGCACCGCCCATGGCAACCAGGGATGAATGTACAGAACGGCCCTTTTCTCGCTCTTCGCGATAACGCTCGACGACGTGAATGACGTAATCAATCCCCACTCCAAGACTCATGGCGGCAATCGCTACGGTGACCATGTTGAGACCATATCCTGCAGCGGCGATCATCCCGTACAACCAAATGACAACAATCAGAATCGGGAACGTGGTGATGACCGCCAAACCCAAGGCTCTCTCTCCCCAAAAGAAGTTCAAAACAAACACGACAAGACCACACATTCCACCGACTGTCCCACCATAGACTTGGCCCATAGCTAAACCAATGCTGACTCCTGAAAGTAAGCCCCACGCAACCAACAAGCCCGCTTCTTCGCGACCTCTTCGAAGCGCTGCAACGGACTGGTTAATTGAGGGCCTGAATCCCCACCACAGGGTCAACAAACAGAAGAAAACACCCAGAATCAGAGTGCCTTGGAGCTCATCTTGCATGCTTGATGC
>DAHO01000108.1 GCA_002498455.1 Euryarchaeota archaeon UBA602 | reverse complement strand
GGTCACTTCCAATCGGTTGTCTCGGGTGAGATCTACATTGAATTGTTTCCAGAATGGGCTCCAATTACCGTTTCAAACATGATTCAGCATGTCGAAATTGGATTGTATGATGGCATTTTCTTCCATAGGGTGATTGATGATTTTGTGACTCAAGCGGGCGACCCCACCTGCCAAGCGGTGGGCGCCTATCCAGCCACAAGCCCTCAATGCGGTAGTGGCGGCACTGGTGAAACGATTCCGATTGAATTCAATGACAATCTATCCCATGTCGATGGTGCCATTGGGATGGCCCGCGGTCAGGAATTGGATTCAGCTGACTCTCAATGGTACATTGCCGAAACGGAAGCCCACGGCCTTGACAAAGAAAATTCGTCGAGTGGGGGGTATGCAACCTTTGGCGTGGTTCGACAGGGGATGAGCCATGTTCGGGCGATTGCATTGGTACCAACCTCGGATGACCCTTCGGGCTCAGAGCCTGTGACCAACCCTGCATCATCTGCGGGAAGACCGATTTACGAGGTACACATTTCCAAGATTGAGATGGTCGGTGTCGTGGCCTCTTCTGCGGACTCTACAGGCGAGGAAGACAGTGGCTTGTTGACCACAGTTTCCGAAACATCTGGATTCGTGTTTACGCTCTTCTTCTGGTTGTGGTCAATCGCCCTGTTGATGGGTTCAGCATGGACCATTCGAAAACATGGTTTCTTCTCCAAAGATTCGGATATTGAAGCGGTCGTCGATGCTTGGCTTGAGTCAGGCTCCTAGCATCAACATCATCCAGTAAATTGCTGGTGCGACCAAAATGAATGAATCCACTCGATCAAGAATGCCTCCATGACCTGGCAGCATTTGTGACCAATCCTTGAGTTCTAGGTCTCGCTTTAGTGCAGATAACATGAGGTCACCCATCGTTCCAATGATGGCCAAAACCACGGCGATACCTGCGGTTTCAATCGAAGTAAACTGAGGCAACAACGGTTGAGCCAAATAGCCCACCAAAGTTGCTGAAAAGAGGCCCCCAAATACACCCTCCCAAGTTTTCTTTGGAGACAGAACTGGACGGAATTTGTTTTTGCCAAAGATTCGTCCAAACACCAGGGCCATGGAGTCATTGATGGCGACATTGAGTACCGCAAAAATAGCTGCACCAACAGCCACTTCTTCACCCAAATGCATCAGATATACACCGTGGATGAAGAACCAAATCAGGACGAATCCAATCAATGCCCGTCCCACTTCACTGGTCACATTTTCAGAGCGGTCTTGGATGATGGGAATCGCCCATGTCGCAAAAGCACCGAGGAATAGGCTGAGCCCAAGCAAGCCCGCTGCATTCGGTCCAGCCCAAGCAAAAACGCTCATCTCTGTGACATCGGGGTCCATGCCGAGAATTACAGTGGCCACGATTACCACCATTCCAACCGCTCGTATTCCTTTGTCTTCCAGGTTGATGGCAGTACAATATTCGCGATGGGCACCAACTGCGAAAATTCCGACAAGTAAACCCCATGCAAACGCACCAAAATGCATGGCTGCGAAAATCACGATGAGTAGTGGTGTGGCGACGAGTGTCCGTTTCCATAAGTTACGGATGGTCTCTTGAGATTGCTTCCACTTGGTGATTGTGAAGATTCCCAACAGGGCATACATCGCACCGATGAATCCCAGCACGTATGGGACGGCGAAGGCCAGTGCTTCATTCTCAATCCCGAGGTCCATACCGATGCCGTGACGAATCAGGTTCTTCAATTCATACTGGCAGGACACGAACGTCAACCACAATGTGACGCTGGCGGGGAGCATACCACTTGACTTTCTCAACATGCTCGATTTGGCAATTGAAGGGTCCCATTCCCTCGAGGCCTTCTACCAATGATTCCGCCCACCGTTGCTCCTCACCAGCATTGGCCAATCCGTGGACATGCAACATTCCTCCTTTTTGATTCAGAGCTTGAATCGCGATTGACAATCCGTCTTCAGATGAGGGTAACAAACCCAGATTGACCCGATCAAATTCAGGTTCAAAACGGTGCATTCGATTGTCACCTTCCAGTACAGTACAGCGTTCAGCGACTCCATTTTTTTCGAGCGACCATTTGAGAGCACGGATGGCATTTGGATTCCATTCACAAGCCACAACGTGTGCGGCTCCTCGCCCCATTCCACGCTCACCATTGGCTCCTCTTGCACCTTCACTCAAGTAGGGAAGCGTGTAGTAACCAATTCCTGCATACAGATCCAGAATTCGCTCCCCTTCGTGGTTTGAATTGGCAATTCGTCCACGTTCTGTAACGTTGCCCGCGCTCCACATGCACTGAGTAAAATTGTAACCGAAGTTGATTCCATGTTCTCGTCGAACGACCCAATCGTCTTCTCCGAACAACAATTCCACACCACTTTCTCGGAATTTTCCTTGTACCTCACCCATTCTACCCACTCGTTTGACCTTGAGTGCATCAGCGATAATGGCCCACATTTCATCATCGCATTCCCATCCGTTCCGAAAAGAATTTTCTGGGAAAATCACGACATCTGCAAATTTTTCCCATTTGGTTGGGATGGTTCCATTCAACACGCCTCCCGACCACTCGGTCAGCGCTTTTTCCAAACGCAAATGCGGACTTGTATTCGGTGCCACACCTACACGTCGAGCCACTACCCAATTAAACCACCAGAACAACAAACTGGTTCATGGGGGGGAAAAATGTCCGTACCACATGGGTGATTCTCTCCGTTTTATTGTTGTCGATTGTTCCAACCACAGGCTCCGCGGACCCCGGCAATCCTGAAGTGGTCAACAACATCTGTGAAACTTGGAACAGTACGGCGGGAATTTGTGATGACTACAATTTTGCCGATGATGAAACCGCTTCGATGGAATGGATCGAGGGTCGATACAATGTGAATATGGTGAACTCTACCGTAATGTCGGTCACTTTGGAGTGGGCCATTCACGAAATCCGCCGCGATGACATCATGTTGGAAGATTTGCCTTTGGGCAACGGTTCCAACGCGTCTATGGACGGTATTCCTGCGGATTACATTCGCAATTATCTGGACTATGTCACACTCTCGGGTTCCACTGTTCGAGACATGCTGCTCAACTCAGTGACCTCTACCGTCACAGGGCTCATCAACAACGGATTTGGTACCGCTACTGGAGTTCAGACCTCCTATGTCAATCAAATCACTTACGAGGACCAAAGCATCGAATGTACAGACGATCGTGATCAGGATAGTGCAGATGAGGTCGCGGGATTACCCAATGATGCCTACAATCCTCCTCTTTGCTTGCGCACCACAATGGCCCTCAGTGTAGACCCTGCCGATTTGGGCATGACTCAGGTCGGAATGGAAGTTGAACGTGCATATCAAGGGCTGCTAACGATGGGTGGAACCGTTCGTACAGACATGAATTTGACCACTCTTCCGGGACATGCGGCATCCTACGAATTCGTCCCACCATCCTATGGGACGGTGGTGGATGCGGGAAGTCAAGGAGATTTGATTCCAGCCAGTATGGGCGGATATGGTTACACTTACGCACGCTGGTTGGTCGATCACAAAGATGCAAGCAATGATGAGTGGTTGAATCAATCTGCGTCGATTACCATGGCGCGTCGCGAAACCAATACGAAAGCGGTTGAGCTTGATTTAGAAAATGATCGAGGACTTCAGGTTGAGGTTTTGGTTGATGCATCTGATGAACGTGCCACTACAATCGAAGTGCAACTTGGTATCCATCACGTGGGTGCGGACACACTGAACAATTGGGATTGGTCCTATGTTGACGACCGTGTTACGGTTCCATGGGTCACGGCCGATGGTCTACGCTTAGCACATCATACCGATCTCGCGAACTTGTCAGATTTTGCCGATAAAGTTCCGGTGGAGGACATGAACGGTATCATCGCCGACTTGAGTCCAATTGACATTGAATTTGAGCCATTCACATTTTCTTCTTCAGATCAATTTGGGGGCCTAGATTTCGTTCACAGCCCGGGTACCACCTGCGTTGAATCAGCACCTAGTACCTGGTGTATTCTTGGAGAAACCGCAATGAATGGGACTTACCCGGTCTACTTGACGACCCGTACCAACCCATTCGACATGGATTTTGGCAATGCAATCAACGCTTTCGCAGAGAAATTTGAGATTGATTTGCTTGGGATTGATCCAAGTATGATTACCCAAGAAGATCGTGCAGCCATTCTCAATGGCGTCGTACTTAGTGGCGACTTCAACTCATCGTCTCTGGTTGATTGGATGGAAGATCAATTGCCTAGAGCCGATGTTACACTGGAGATTATTCTCCCGGACTATATTCGTTCGACTGAAGGCAACCCAGAGACCATTCGATTCACACACACGATTGGTAGCCCTCAGGATCAATCGGCTTCCATTACTGGGGCACAACCTTACGATTGGCGTCATGCCATTTGCCGAGGTTCAGGTTGCGGGTTGAACAGTCTGGATTTGGTTTGTGGTCCGAATCAGCGTACCTGTGTTGGTCTAAATGTCGATGTAGAATTGTCCAATTTGGATATCAACGAGTGGAGTCAATCGGTCGAAATCACTGCAGGTGGACAAATGGAATTCTTGCTCTATCGTGTGGGTGTGCCTCAGAGTGTTTTAGATGAAAATCCCAATATCGATATTGAAGCCGTACCTTCAGACCTAATTCGCCGATTTGTTCACTTTGGTGATCAAATGGAGGGCGGGCTTCTTGCACCCCTAAATGACAGCATCACCGTCCCCGTTGGTGACGAAGACGTCCCATTCGAATTCAGTACACAGGGGCTGAACGACTTTGCCAATCGGGTTGCCTTGATTGTTGAAGAAGAGATCAATGATGGTATGCAGGAGGCCATTCGAGAGGCCAATCAGCAGGATCAAATCTATCTGAAAAATCCCGGATATATTTCAATTTCAGCCCGTGTCGATGGTTTGGAATTATTGCCGACTTCAGCATTGTCTGATTTACGTCCCATACGTGTCCTCGTCGAGGTTTCTGATGTTCAATTGAACGTCGAGTATGTTGGGGGTTCGGGTACCAATCCTGACTTGGTGCAGCAAAGTATGCTCCTCTTGACGGATTCGCTCCTTGCAGCCAATGACGGTGGTTCAGGAATTGAAATCCCTCCAGGAGAAGATATTGAGATGGATGTTCAGACTCCATTTGCTGATAACTCAAATGATAATTTAGAATCATTATTTATCAATGATGATGAGATTTTTTCACCATCGGTCCGTGTCCAATTGACACTGCCATGGGGGATTTCATTCTCCAATTTCAAGAGTGAAATGGGGCGAGGAGAACTTTCCGACAATGATGGGTCGCAGATGTTGACCTATTATGTCCCGATTTGTACCTCAAATGACGCCCAATCTTGTGAAAATCAGATCGACACGGTCAGCTTCCGATTGGTGATTGGTGTTGATTACATTCTCGCGCAATTGGCGGTATACATTGGCATTTTACTGGCGATGATCATTCTCCTCTTCATGTTGGTTCGGAAGCGTCGACGCAAAAAGAAGGCGAAAAAGAAGGCTAGACAGGAATCTGAACTCGTCGGTCAGAGGTTGTCGGATTTACGGATTGTCAATCAAGATTCATATGGCTCAGACGGGCTTCCTGAGATGGCCGAATTTTCGGGCTTAGATGCCAAAGGGGACATCCCGAAGGAAACTTGGGAAGACGA
>DAHO01000060.1 GCA_002498455.1 Euryarchaeota archaeon UBA602 | reverse complement strand
ACCATTTCCTTGGTGAATTGGAATTGACCTAGCATTGCCCTTATGTCGCCATAGTCCATTCTAGGCTTGAGTTTCTGGACTTGCTCCACAGGCGTCAAATCAAAGTCGAGTGTTCGGTGATCTTGGTGGAAGTAACCAATCTCAACGCCGGGTCGCACGTCAATAATGCCGTCATCCAGCTGGATTTCTTTGTTGATGATTCTGAGCAGTGTTGTCTTCCCAGCACCATTGGCACCGACAATACCAATTTTTTGTCCACGTCGAACGCCAATCTCGACCTTGTTGAGAATTGGACGATTCAACCCTTCAAACTTGAGTGAAGCTTGTTTGAAGTCCAAGACATCGAGACTGGATTTTTCTGTGGATTGGAGATTGAATTGTAAGCCCCTTCGTTCCTTGGGTTTGAGCCTTTTCAACCATTTCAGTTCGCGCTGTGATCGCGATAGCATCTGATGCTTCTGTGAAATGGATTTGTCGTATTTATTCGCCCGTTTCATCGATTGAAGGGCGCCAGTCAAACGTTTGATTTCCTTCTCACATTTGTCGATTCGATCTGCCAATGTTTGCAAAAACAATTCCTTTTGCTGTAAATATGCGGTGTAATTTCCAGCATAGCCGCGAGTGTGTCCATCGTGAATTTCCAAAATGTGTGTACAAATACGGTCCAAGAAAAATCGATCGTGACTTACAATCAATTGAGAGCCTTGGAATTTGGCCAAAAATTTCTCGAGCCACTCTAGCGTCGGTAAGTCGAGATGATTGGTGGGTTCGTCAAGGAAGAATACATCGATTTCACCCATGCCTACCAATTGTCTAGCCAACGCGACTTTTGCCCGCTCACCTCCAGACAACTTCGACAATGGCATGTCTAGGGGATGATGCCCCAAATCAAGTGCATTGAGAATGTTCTTTGCATGACCTGCAACATCTGTTCCACCGGATCGTGCTGAGAGCGCTTGCAATTCTGAGTATCGATCCAATACGGGTTGCCAATCGCCTTCATAGAACGAGGGGTCAGCCATTTTAGTTTCAATGGCCGCGATTTCTTCCTCCAATTCTTTGAACTGATGTCCACGGCGATTCAATTCTTCTTCCAACGTCGCAGATTCATCAATGTCACGAATTTGTGTGAGGTAAGCAATCCGAAGACCGGGTGCAAAAGTGATGTCTCCTACATCCTGTTTCTGGTCGGAGATTGTTCGCAGTAGTGTGGTTTTCCCTGAGCCATTATGGCCGACCACACCAATTCGATCGCCTTCATCAATCCGTAAATTGATTCCATCGAGTACGCTTACGGCACCGAAGGCCCGGTGGACTCCTTCCAAACGAATCAATTCTCGCACCATGTTCACGCCTCCAAGATTTGTTCAGCGAATTCAAACAATTCAACACCTGCAGCATCAAACCATGATTGAACGGTGTCAAATCTTCGCTCTTTACGTGCCTCTTTCACCCGGGCTGAAATCAAATTCCAGGCAGACTTTTCACCGATTCCGGGGATGGCGACCAATTGTTTTTGGTTGATGGTTTGCATGCTCATGTTGGATTCAATTCCTGTAATTGAGCGGGTTCCATGCCCGGTCACAATGATGTCACTTTTTGTTTCAAGCGGAATGTGATATGGGACTCCGATGAGGATGGGGTAGGCACCAATCTGGCGCCCAAATGTGATGCCCGCCTTTCCGTAGATGCCCGGGTCACGATGTTCCTCATTCAGGTGATTTGGTAAACGAATTCTGCCATCGTGTGCCTCCCATGTGACTCCCGAAAGTTTCAGCCCAAGGGGAAAAAGTTCCTTCAGTAATGGGCCATCGATTTCATCTCGGGTCCAAGTTTTGAATTCTGCAAAGGCATCACTCGGAATTTCTTGAAAACCTTCGCCTTCGACCTGGCGGATATTGATTCTCCTGAGCCACAACCCTTCATTTCGAATCGAGTGGAGCAAGTCCTTGTTCATCTGATATGTAGCAGTGGTCTCACCGTTTAATCCTGCGATGAAATTCAAACCGGGAAGCAATTTGGGCAAGCCCCGCTCACCCCGTTCACGTCCATACTGGTTCACATGCCGAATGGCGGTTTTCAATTGCTCAGAATCGCAGTTCAACCAATTAGTTTCATGTACAGTTGGGTCTGCTGATTCCAATCCAAATGAGAGAACTGATCCATCGGAGAGTGTTTCGACCATCGTTTTGGTAATCTCGGTTGCCGGCTCCAGATTCTCAGCGATGATTGAAGGATTTCCATTGTCAACATGCAAGGTTTCCAATCGCTCGTCCTCTCTCAAACCATGCAATAGTCGTGCTAGAGGCTCCGGGTTGGGAACTGGATATTCCAATTCGACCACTCCATCTGCCATGTACGTGTATACATCGGTCATCCCACCCAACCGAACATGCTTGACCCCCTTGTCTAGCGCACGGGTGACCTCGGTGATGACGTCGTGTGGTGTACGCCAAATAGGTACACCTTTTTTCGGTTCGATACAGAATTTACACCCTCGCTTGTAGCGAACACATCCTTGGTAAACTTCGACCTCATATGTCAGAGGACCATCCAAATCTGGATGGTCAGTCACTGCTTTTGAAATCGCACCCGCCTGTGCCCAAGCGGTCCACTCCACATCACTGCGACGCTTGTGTTTCATCTCTCCAGTTGAGAGATACCATGAGAGAGTAGCATCTGTATCCTGTACGCACAAGAACAAATCTTTCCTAAGAGGCCTCCAGCCTTGCTGCTTCCATCCACGGACGGCCCAACCTCCGGCAAAAAAGGGAACATTTTGGGGGAGCGTCTTCACCAATTCATCGGTTTCACGTAAACTGATGGGTGTCCCTCTGAGATATTTTCCTGGGACGATTGCACCTGCCAAAAGGACAATTCCATCCAAACTGGACAAATCGGGTCGCTTGCCCAATCTCCACTGGTCAATGGTGATGTAATCGTAGTCAACACTACGCTTTTCCAGCACCCCACAAATGTAACGCACGTGGAATCCGATGTAGGGAGGCACACCAAAGGCGGCTGGCTCATCCTCGTATCCATCGATGACCAACCAGGCCAGGAAATCACCTCAGCGGCGATCTCTGCGCCCTCTACCTCGATTGTTTTGACGGCCGCCACCCTTCGGTTTCGACTCTTGAATGGTCAACTTTCGGCCATCCATCTTGGTCCCTTTGAGTGCCTCAATCGCAACCTCACCCTGCTTGTAAGACTTGAAGGTGACAAAGGCGAATCCCTTGCTCTTGCCGGTTTCTTTGTCCTTGGCAAGGTGTACATCCTTCAGTTCACCATGTGGTGAAAACAGTTCAGTGATTTGCTCTTCAGTTGCTGAATAGGGGATGCCACCGATGAAGAGTTTCATACCTTCAGTTTCCTTTGCTTTTGCTCGAGCCTTGTTGAGAACCTCGCGTTCTGCAGCCAACTCTTCTTTGGTTGCTTCACCGTTGTCGACCTTTTCCTTGCATGCTGAACATCGCGCAGGAACCCCAGGTGTAGGCTTGAATGGCAATTTGGTGTCTATTCCACACATGGTGCACTTTGCATCGTGCATTTCGCGCCGGGGTCTTTGTCCTCCACCACCACCACGCCGACCACTACCTTGGTGGACGGACCCCAAGAATTTCTCAACATCCCTAGGAGTCGGGTGAACGCTGCCACGGCGATGATCAGATAGAGGGGAGAGATAAGGTCGCTCGCCATCCTTTGAAATGAATGCCATCGATGCATCAGACCATCGCTCTCCATCTCGATTCAGGGTTGAGATGGTGCTGTCGGATGGAATTTGATATCCATGCCCGAATCCATTCGACAAAGCCCGGAATCCCACATAATCGCATCGTTCGCAAATGACGTTGACGTCTGCAACATCAGAAGAGGTGACCAATTCGTTTCCACAGGCGGGACACATGGCTTGAATGATACCCAAATCATCGTGTGAACGACATTCCGCTCGAAGCATTGGTTCAAGTTGCTCAATCTTGGCACGGATTAAGTCACGCTTTCGCATGGCATCACCGGGACTCGGCATGAATTTGTCAACAATCTTGGCGACAAAGATATCTGCAAACAAGTGAGTTGCAGGTAGGGTACGGACCGGTTTTCCTTCGACGTGTAAAATCCGAATTTCTGCTGTTTTCGCGTTGATTCGGTTGACTTCACCGATGACAATATCTCCAATTTCAATTTCTCGAATCGGGTCTGTTTTTTGATCCACAAACAGCACGCCATCTGCACGACTTAGGGTACCGACCACCGTGGCTACAGGTCCATTGCTGGCCTGGATTACACCACGGCCGAGACTGTCATCATCATTCACATCTACAGTCGTACCGGGTACGACAAACGATCCCACATTTGCGGGAGAGGTCATTTCGCTTCACGCTCCTTACGCCAATCCGGTCCCCTAGGGGACCGCTTCGAACAGCCTCGCGACCGGCGCCATGCATTTGAAGCCGCCGCATGGTTTACAATCGATTAAATCTCCAAACCGAGACTTCAGTCACATCATTTTGTGATTGATGATGAGCATATGTCGCAGGGAGCCGAAAAGCACCATTGAGGACGATTTCTCCAACCCAATCCAGCGATTCTGCCAAAGGAATGAGGTGGGTTGAATGCTTAGAATGGAGCAAATATACAACGGTCGCACTTGAGTTGAATGCGCCCTCCAAGAAGGGTCGATCAGCCTTCGGTGTTTGTGCCCCCCACGGCGGATTCATGATGACCAAATCGACATTGTCTCGATCCCAATCTTGAACATCACCGATGAACCATTCGACCCCTTCGTACTCATGTTGACAATGAGGGTCAATTTCAACCAACAGTGTCGAAGCGCAACCTGCCAAATGACACCCGATGCCGAGAATTCCATTTCCCGCTCCTAAATCGACCACACGGGTAGATGCATCGAGATCACCCCTCTCAATCATTTCTGCAATCCACCGGGCCGCAAAATCACCCTCAGTGGCGTATTGCTCTAGTTCCACATTGTGTTGTGGATGAGGAGGTAATTTCGACAACTCCATCGCAAGATGACGCAGTCGCATGAACCGTTGGGATGACCTACAGTCCATCAAGACTGGTCATTGAATCCCTGTTTTCTTGCCAGTTCAATGGCCTTCAATGTTGCCAGATTTGCCTGCTGCGTTTGGGTGACTTGACCTGTTTTCGCGGCTTGGATGTTGGCTGCCTCATTCCGAAGTTGTTGCATCAGTGCTGCCCCGGGCAAACGCTCACCGCAAAAGCGGCAAAATTTCTGAGCGTCATCCTGTTGCTGAGCGCACGCGGTGCAGAATACCATGGGAACAAACACCCGTGGCAAAGGCCCCCTATGAAGGTGGCTCTGATTACGGCTCAGGAATCATCAGAGAGACGAACAAACATTCCCCACACATCAACGCCCGCAGCAGATGCTCGCTCACTGACTTCGATAAATTGGGGGTGCTCCATGATGTCTCCCATTTCTTGCCCTCCAGCGACGAGCAATGAGATGACTTGGCGGAGTTCAGCTTCAAGTGGGGATTCTTCCTTTTGCTCAATTACAGGAAGTTCCTCTTCTTGATTCTGGGGAGTGGTTTGTGACACTTGCTCATCTACACCTTGTTCAACATCACGCGAATTAACCTCATCCTGTCCACCTTCGTCCACCACCGCTGCAATGTCACTCGCCATTGAAGCCACAATCGCATCCATATCCGATTCCGAAATAGAGTCAAGAACAGGCCCAGGATGGGTCACGAAAGCCTTTCGGCTGATTGAAGCAGGAGATTCGGATAGTGGGATTTCACTTGGAATCGGAATTGCAGGATGGTGGAAACACATCCAACTTTCCGACTCAAATGATGCGTCCCCGGCGGCCACGATTGCGACTTCGCCCCGACTCCACCCTTGACCTATGAGCGGTTGCATCCAGCGACCCAAATCTGCCATTGCGAGGTCGACAAACTGGAAAGAAGCGGCCGAGTGGTTGATTCCACAGGCTTCCATTTCAGCGCGCTCTTCACGTGGCCGATAGAAGACAGAGACTGCGGTTTCTTCAATCGCAATCGTGCGTCCGTGATTGCGCAATGCATGGCGATCAGCTCTTGCTCCCAACAGCATGATTCGCGTCCTCTCACCGTAATTTTCCCATCCATTGGTCAATGAGTTCAGTGAACCAGATTCGACAATTTCAACCTCGCCCATGAATTCTCCTCTGTGTATCGGGCACTTGAGGATGGCCCTTATCCGTCCAGCAGTCCTTCAGCCACAGCCAACTCTGCCAATAGCACGGTTCCTCCGGCTGCACCTCGAAGGGTATTTTCCGACCAAGCGCTGAATGTGATGGATGTACCAGAAACTTGGACGTTGTTGATTCTGACAGTCATCCCTGATTTGAGATCAGTCGCTGGATTGGGTAGTGATTCAGGAATCAAATCATCGACGAAAATGAACGGTTCTGATGGTGCTGAAGGCAGGTCCAAAGCCTGGGCACGCGATCGATAATTCTGCATCCATTCGATGACCTCTTCCTGATCTTTCTCAAAATGCAACGTCGCTGAAACATGGACAATGTGACCATACTCACGATTGACACGTTTGACAGATACTTCGACCGGTAAATTGGCTGGCCGAACTCCATCCTGTTGCGCTCTGCCCAACAAACTCAGACATTCTTCATGCATCTTTTCGGCTTCACCGGGGATTTCGAGGGGATGTAAACCGGTCTCACGATATGCATTCAACAATTCGATTCCACCACCAGAGAGTGATTGTTCAGTGGAGATGCTGACCTGGTCGAGTCCTATGAAATCCCATAGCGGTTTGAGCGGTATTACTGCGGGCACGATGGTACAATTTGTACCACAGGCAACGAATCCCGCTTCACTACGATTGCGCAAGGAGAGGAGGTGATGCGGGTTGAGATCGGCAATCACCAATGGGACGTCATCATCCATTCTGTGCGCACTCGCATTGCTAAACACATAGCACCCTAAAGCAGCAAGTGGTTTCTCAACCTCTCG
>DAHO01000075.1 GCA_002498455.1 Euryarchaeota archaeon UBA602 | reverse complement strand
CAAGGTAACTTTTCTGTTATCTACTGCCCCCATAAATGAGGCTAGTAGGTTCGTTAGGCCCTGCTTTCGCATCGTCGATCGTTATTGTGCCGATCCACGTCAAGCCAGCTTTTACCCTTACATTTAGCGGTGGAGACTGAACCACCTAAGCTGACCTTTGGGCACGCTTGTTATCATTTCGAGCGCGTGGCGCCCCACCCAAACTGCCCACCTACCGGTGTCCTCGTAAAGAGTGAGTGTAGTTGCACTTCAAGGACGGTGTCTCTCTTGTCGACTCCCCACCAGACTGGCGTCTGATGGATCGATATCTCCCGTCTACGCAGCACGTGGAGTGCCACTACACAACGACAGGCTGCAGTAAAGCTCTATGGGGTCTTCGCTTGCAGGCTGAAGGTACTGGACTGTGCGCCAGTAAAGTCAATTTCGCCGGACCAACCGCGGGGACAGTAGGACTCTCGTTAGACCATTCATGCAAGTCGCCAATTAAGCGACAAGGTATTACGCTACCTTAAGAGGGTCATAGTTACCCCCGCTGTTTACCGGTCCTTCGTGAGGTTGTACCCCCATTTCAGATACCGGCACTGAGCAGGATTCAGCGACTATACACATCCTTTCGGACTGGCAGTCGCCTATGTTTTTATTAAACAGTCGGAGTCCTCTAGTCACTGCGACCAGCCTTTCTCAAGGCTGGCACCCCTTCTCCCGAAGTTACGGGGCGATTTTGCCGAGTTCCCTCGCGGTTGTTTTTCCGTCACACCTTAGGCTACTCACCCAGGGGCACCTGTGTCAGTTCTCGGTACGGTCATCTGTACGGCTTTTCACGGGACCTTGGTATCATTCGGATTGCTTTCACGCCTTCTCGATCTTCTCACCATGACGGTTCTCCAATCGATTATTGAACGCTTCACGAGCCTGCTATATGACTCGCCGAACTAACCAAAGCCGTCACCATAATTGTACAGAGGCATACGAATATTAACGCATTTCCCTTTCGAATATCTCGGTTAAGGATATCCTTAGGACCGGCTAACCCTCGGCTGACGATCATTGCCGAGGAACCCTGGCCCCTCCGGTGGTGCGGATTCTCACCACACTTTGCTGCTACTCTTCCCTGGATTCTCATATATACACGGTCCACGAGACTTCACAGCCTCGCTTCTGCCCGAGCATATCGCCGCGCTACCACATCAGCTTTCGCTGGTCTGATGTATCGGTATCCAACTTAGTCCCGTCCCTTTTCCCGGCCCGCAAGCTTGACTAGTGATCTGTTACGAACTCTTTCAAGGGTGGCTGCTTCTAAGCCCACCTTCTGGTTGTCTTCGACCACGGACACGGTTTATCTTTACATTTAGTTGGAATTTGGGGACCTTAACATCAGGCTGGTTTGTTCACCTTTCGTCACGGTAGCTTACCCACCGTGGCTCACTCCCTGCTTCTTCAACGATTACACCTTCGGAGTTTGGCAGCATGCCGAGGGATTGCTCCCCCTAAACACCCAATCAGTGCTCTACAGCGTAATCTATCTTCACAGAGGTCTACCTACGAGTAGTCTCGCGCGGAACCTGCTATTGCCCATCTCGATTGGACTTTCACCCCTATACCCAGCTCGTCCGAGCGATTTGCACATCAGCAACGGTTCGATCCTCCACCCAACTTTCGTCGGGCTTCAATCTGGCCAGGCATAGATCGACGGGCTTCAGGTTCTCCACCATTGACTTCAGACGAGCACATCTCGTCCCTCACCCCGAAGGGCTGCGGACTTGTCGGTTTCCCTACGGCTTCGGAGATCAACTCCTTAACCTCGCCAATGATCAAGACTCCCAGGGGCATTTTTCGAAACGCACGAGTGAACGCTGCTCATATCATCGCTTTCACGCCCACTCAGCCTGTTCCTAACTGGTTTCAGGTACTTTTCACATCCCGTCAAGGATACTTTTCAGCTTTCGATCACTCTACTTGTCAACTATCGGTCTCGAGTAGTATTTAGAATTGGAAGTTTATGCCTCCCACATTCACGCGCGATATCCAACGCACGCTACTCTGGATTCGTCACTTGGCCATGTTCGTTACATGTACGGGACTTTCACCCTCTATGGTGCGCCGTTCCAGGTCGACTTCCATTTCACGAATTTAGGCAATAGACGATCCGAACCCCACATCTCCCCAAGGTTTCCCAAGGGGATTCGGTTTGTTCTGTTCCGTTTTCGTTCGCCACTAATCACGGAATCTCATTTGATTTCTATTCCTCCACCTACTAAGATGCTTCAATTCGGTGGGTTCCCTTTCCCAGGTATATTTGGGAATGACGACTTGCGTCAGGAGGTCCTATTAGGCGACCTACGGATCCAAGGCATTCATGCGCCTCCCCGTAGATTATCGCAGCTTGTCACGACCTTCATCAGCTCTCGAGCCGAGCCATCCCCCAGTCAGGTTGTAGCATCAATTTATGATTTTAATTTCCACACTCACATCTGTGTGAGTCCTCTGGTGTCCAGAAACGTCGATTCTGGTTTCTCTGACCACCCCGTCACCCCCGCAGGGCGAGACGGTCTCCACCACTTCCCCACGATAGTCAAGGCTACCGGGGTGCACTTTTGAGCATCCCGCCGACCGACCTCCCATATATGAAGGGTTCGGGGAGTCAAAGATGATTCAATCGTCGGACTGCTCCGCGAGTAGAGGATAAAAATGGCTGAAAAAACTCGATTCTATCGATATGCACGGTTAGACTGTTGGTCTCAATCGTCGTAAATTACGAAGGATAATCGACTCACTGGGTGCGATTTCACGAGCCCGCATCAGCAATGCTGAGGCTGCATCGAACTCGCCTTGTGCAATCAATGAGACTGCTTTGCCATTGAGTGGCGCCGGGTCTTGTGGTGATAGCGTGATGGTCGCATCCCAAATTCGAGTGGCTACGCCGTGGCGACCACAGGTGGCCAAACAGGTAGCCAAATTGTATAGGATTGTGGGGTTGTGTCGATCTTGTTGCGCTGCTTGACGCAGAGCCAAAACCGCCGCTTCAAAGTGTGGCTCTTCAGCAGGGGTGGGCGTCGGATTTGACTCGTGGACTTCCATTGCAATTTGCCGAAGTGCAAGTCCGAAATCATTCAGGGCTGCCGGATCACCTGGCAATTCATTGCAGACTACTCTGAAGCCATCTGCGGCATCCTTCCACCGTCCTTCTGCTAGGGCTTCAAAGGCAGCGATAGAATGACCGGCAATTCTCGCATCACCACCGTCGTTGATGGGCAAGGCCTTGGCGGGCATCAACTCGGGTTCACCTTCTGAAAGGAGTTCGTGATCAAAGCGAATTGTTTGATCGGCAGGGTCAACCAACTCATCAAAATTGACAATGACTTCAGAAACCTGAAGCTCGTCCCCAAAGTCATGGACGATGACATCGTCTTCAATGGCATACACATGCTCAGAGTTCAGTTCCTCAGCATGTATCTGAAAGGCATTCTCGACCAATACGGGAGATTCTGACAATTGTTCCTCCTCAGTGATAATCGGACGCGCTTGCAAAACTAGCATGGGCGGCTCTTCCTCGATATTTTCATCGGGCTCAGGAATCGCCTCCAACGTAGGAAGTGGTTCGGGTTCGGAGAACGCCCATGGGTCGTCGTTGGATACGACATCATCCGTCGCTTCGGAGACGGATTGAATCGGTTCCTCAGCAACCGGTTCCTCAACGATGGGCTGTGATTCAGAGTCAGAGGTTTCTTCATCGCTGACATCCGAGATTACACCAGCAGATGCACCCACACCAAAGGGCAGGCTTGAGGCAACCTGCCCTAACCCTCCGACTTGGAATGGGAGAGATGTTGTGCTGGTTTTGGGCAATTCAATCGCCAGGCCCAAGTCCAATCCTGTCATCCCCATTTTGGCATCATCCAAAGCCGATTTGCCGGGCAATGGCCCTGCAGGAGAGGGAGTTACTTGCCCATCAATTTCTTCCTCGGCAACGTGAGATGCACGGCTACCACAGGAAGGGCATTCGTCGGTCCCTCCGAAGAGCAAGCCGCACACATCGCACTCCTGCATACCCCGGTTGGGAACGTGGACTGATTTGATGCTACCGACGTGAAGTGCAGTCAATCACAATCACGAACTGTAAAGCGTACCGTGGAAGATGATCATCGAAATTGATGCCATGGTGCAGGTAATCAGCATAATGGGCACCCCGATTCGCATCCATTCCCCTGTAGTGATGGGTTGTGGACTTCGTTCGCTAATCGCAATGGTGACAACGTTGGCACTGGAACCAATCGGAGTCGCATTTCCACCAAACCCAGCGCCCAATGCAAGTGCCCAGAACAAAGGTGCAATGTCCATGGTTGGGTCAGCTTCACCGATTGCAATAATCACTGGAATCATCGCAGCAGTAAACGGGATGTTGTCTACAATCGCACTGGCTATGGCAGATATCCAGATAATCGCGACGGCAAGCATGACATGGTTGTTGCCAAATTCATCAAAGATCCAGTTTGCCAAATCCTTGAGATAACCAACGTTGTCCATCGCACCTACGAGGATGAACAGCGCAGCGAAGAATAGCAACGCAGCCCATTCGACCTTTTCACTGACGGTGTGCATCAATCCATGTCGCAATTCTGTATCTTCAGGTCGAACTGCAACCAAGGCGATTCCTGCACCGGCAAGAGCCAATGCGTGAATGTGAATACCCAAATGGAGCAATTCAGTCAAGGTAAACATGACAATCGTGATGGTCAGAATCACGGATGTAACCTTCAACAGACGGAGGTCTTCAATCGCATCCCACTCATCTTGCTCCATCAATGACTCAACATGGGTTGGAACTGATTCTGTCCAGTCTCGATAATACCACCGCATGTAAGCCAATGTTGCAGCCCAAGCCAGGAAGCTGATGAAGCCCAATCTGAGAAGGAAGCCAATGAATCCGAAGAGGCCTGCGATTTCAGGGATTCCCGCAGCTGTGGCGGCAATCATCACATTGGGTGGGTCGCCCACCATGGATGCAACACCACCCGTATTGGAAAGAATCGCTTCTGCGATGAGTAACGGAATCGGATTGATTTCCAAACGATTGCATAATTTCACCGTCACGGGTGCAATGATAATCACCGCAGTGACATTGTCAATTACCAATGAAAGCAGTGGCGTCAGGGTACCCAAGAAAACCAACAATTTCCACGGGTCTCCTTTCGACATCTTTGCGGCCTTGATGGCCACGAACTCAAAGAATCCGGAAATCTCCAGTAGGGCAGCGAAAATCATCATTCCAAGCAAGAGCCCAATCACATCAAAATGAATCCAACTCAGCATCAGAGATTCCAAAGAATCCTTGCAAACAACCCCAGATGAATCCGCCATGAAACTTGCGATCAAGTGACCAAATTTTGTCTCGCCACTACCGACGTCTTTGCACAAGTTGAACACTCCACTGCTGCCAGTGTGGTCCTTGACCCCCATTGTGATGCCAAGGAACATGATACATACGCAGCCAAACCATGCTGCGATGGTGCGATGAATCTTTTCTGAAAGGATCAGACCAAATGCGGAAATGAATACTAATAGTACCCAAAAACGTGGTTCACTAATCATGTCGCTAATGGCACTCATGGTTTGGCGAATTCTGATTGGCTCTTGAATATGCCCTTCAATTAGACTCGATATCAGCGGCTATTCTTCGCTTGAATCACTTGCGGAACCCACAACGTTCTCCGTTGATTCAGGAATCAGTGATTCCGACATTTCGTCATCGACAACATCCTCGACCGGTTGCTCAGTACGCGAAGATTCCAATATTTCCTCTTGCTTGAATTTGCTTTCACCGAGTGCCTTGTCCAATCGATGCAAAACCTCGCTGGCAACAACGGTCGAAATGCGACCCGTCCGCTCTGCATTTCGCAAAGCCTCAATCTGTGTAGAAATCAATTCCTTACGCGCGAACTCAACCCGCGTCGAGTGAACGATGTTGGCTTCAGACAATTCTTGGATTCGAGCCTCGCTCTCGCGCACGCGCTCGCGATAAGGTTCTGCAAGGGTCGCCTGATCTTCATCGCTAATCATACCTTGAGTGTACAACGAACTGAGACGCTTCAGTGCAGCACGGCTACCGATGACCTCGGCCAATGCTACTTCGTAGCGCAATTCAGCTTCAGCAGGTGCACCGCTGATTCCCAGACGCTGCAACAAAGGTCGCATGGTCAATCCCTGAGCGACAAGAGAGAACAACACCACACTGAAGGCGAGAATTAACATGTCATTGTATGCCGTTATTTGTCCACCAACAACGGTTTCACCCATGTACTCAAACTCGGGTGGGTGACTGACTGTATGTGAAATCAAGAGAAGTAGTGCCAATGGGATACTACCACGCAATCCGCCCCACCACATGGCGACCTGCCACCGACCGGAGACAGGGTTTGGATTGCGAACATTGGCAAGTGCAGTCAATGGGAATACGGCCAAGCGTGCTACGAGTGCAGCACCAATCCCAATCAAGGCCAAGCGCAATACATGGAGGTCCCATGCAAAGACGGATTGCAATTCGTATCCAATCAGCAGGAATAGGACGCTGTTGACCAAGAAAGCGAGTACTTCCCAGAAATGATGCATTCCAATTCGAGCCGTTGGAGTCATGCCTTGCTTGACCCCATGATTGCCCACCAACAATCCGGCGACGACCACGCTGATGACACCGGAACCATGGAGCATTTCTGCGAGCAAAAATGAACCAAAAGCCAATGCCAAAGTGATGGCGATTTGCACCAAGTGATCATCAGACTGACCCAGGAACCAATTTGCGAGTAAACCGCACAACAAACCAGCAATAGCCCCCACAAAAACCACGAATATGAATTCACTCAACCCGGCTGTAAAGACATCCATGAATGAAACTTCAATCCCTGCTGGAGAAGCAATGGCTAGAGTGGTCGCTAGTAGGATGTTGAACAAGACCACTGCGGTGCCATCGTTGAACAACGATTCACCCTCAATCAAGACTGAAAGCCGTTTGGGTGCGCCCAGTGTTTTGACCAATGCCAGCACGCTGACTGGATCTGTGGCTGCAAGAATGGAACCGACGAGGAAACCATAGAGCATGCCATGTTCTGTATCTGGCCAAACCAGTTTCCAGCAAATGAAGCCAATCACAGCAGTGTTGATGAGAACACCGGGGATGGCAAGCATAGAGATTGGGCGCCAATTCTGACGTAATTTGTTGATGTGCATTGCACTGGCACCTTCAAACAGAAGTGGAGGGAGTAAAATGAAGAAAATAGTCTCCGCAGTTAGCAGGCCTGTAAGTTCAATGTCATCAGGCATCCAATATTCGCCTAACCAACCCACTGTCAATCCCACAATCACCAGCGCAATTGTGTAGGGGAGTTTGACCCAACGGATTGCAATCGCGACCAAAAGTGCAAGGATGAGAGCGCCCAAAATACTCTGGAACCACGAGGGAGGTATGGCTGACATGGCACACTACCGAACCGAGACGATTCATCAATACTTACGCTCGCGTACGAGGAGAATGAGTATTATTTCCGCCAATAAATTGCGACATTTCCTCGAGCGTCGACCAATACGGAACCCGTACGTTCAGCAATTTCATCGAATATTTGACGGCGCTCTTCGCGCTCATCTGTCAACCCTTTGTTGATTTTTATTTTCACGACTTTGCGACTCGTCAACTGTGCGTCCAACTCATCATACATGGCGTCGCTTAGTCCTGAGCGGCCAATTCGTAGGGTGACACGGAAATCTCTGTCATGCGCCATTCGACGAATGGTGGCTGGAACATCTTTCATTTCTTCGCACCACGCAGAAAATTTGGACCCCGTCTTGTCACGTTTTCGCAACGCAGACACGTGGTAATTCGCACCCCTTGACGAATTCGAATACGTGCAGAAACTCCGGGACGGAGTAGGGTTTTGCAACGTCTACAAATCCAAGCCTGAGACTGATTGTGAAGCCCGATACGATGCCGAGTACCAATCTCCCACATTTGAGAGGCGGCAGAATCGACGATCGAAGAAGGATAATCCCAAGGTTGCACCAATATTTCAGACAACTGCGCTGAAGCCTTTCGAGCCCGCTTACGTCGCAGAGCCGCACCGCGCGGACGACCTCTTTTCCGGCGCGACATGAATTCACCATTCACAGGATTGCAGCAATCTCTTCGCCGACTTTCACGATGTCTTGATCACCATTGACTGCGGAAAATATTCCGCGCTCTCGGTACCAATCGGCCAAAGGAGAGGTTTGAGCATGATACGCTTCCAATCGGTTTCGCACCGTATCCTCGTTATCGTCGGCACGCCGCTTCATCCCAATGTGTCCACATTCATCACAAACATTCGGATCATTGGAGGGATTGAATAAGTCGTGATAGACGGCGCCGCAAGCGCCACAAGTGTAACGACCACAGATTCGCTCAACTATTCGATTATCGGGGACTTCAATGGCAATCACGATACTGACTTCAGCAATTTCAGACAATGCTTCGGCTTGAGCGATGGTTCGTGGAAATCCATCAAACAGGACACCGTTAATGGCATCCGACTCGGTCAAACGCTCTTTGATTAGACCGATGATGACGGCATCGGGTACCAATTGTCCCGACTCCATGTAACCCTTGGCCTCGATACCCAATGCTGTTCCAGCCGTGACTGCGGCACGCAGCATATCTCCTGTTGAGACCTGTGGTTTACCTGTCATCTTCACGATGTTTCCAGCCTGAGTTCCTTTGCCAGCCCCGGGGGGGCCGAATAGCACAATGGAAGATGCCATGACAAGGCGAACTGTAGAGCCTTATTGAACTGAACGGAGTCCTTCAGCCCCGCTTAGGCTTGACCAGTTCGTTCCAAGTATTCCCGACCGTAGTGGGTCCATTGCTCCATGGTCCAACCCGCAGGGAGGCCCCCTGGTGGCAGAGGTGGAGCCATGGATGGGAGCTCGGGCGGCAGGCCCTCTGGAATGGGGGTAGGAGTAGGGGGTAGGCCCGGAGGCAAGCCAACAGGCGTAGGTGCCTGGGTTCCAGGTAAAGGCGGAAGTGCGAGTTGAGGTTGACTTTGTGCCAATGCTGCAGCCAATTCATCGGCACTGACTGCACCTGACATCTGATCATCATTAGTGGCGCCAATGTCCAATGCTGCCTCTCTACGAACCTCTTGCGACGCAAGAATTTCTCCCGAGGAAGGAACCATCACATTTTCCACATTCATGCTCGCCCGACGCAGATACAGGACCGCGAAGCCTAGTAGTGCTACGAATAGTAAAGCGAAAATGGCGACTGTCCATTGCGGTAAACCAAGGGACTCAAGAATACCTGCAAGCCCATCGGCTTCGCCGTCACCCGTGACAGTCACCTCTAATGTGGTCGATTCATTGGTGACGGCAGCTGATTCACCACTCAATGCAGTCGGTATACCACTGAAGGTGACGACCTGTAAACCACGCAAATTCTCACTGCTCAACGTGTAGGAGACAGTACGAGATTCCCCAACCGCCATCATCTCTAACGATTCAGAGTCAAGTATGACTTCCAATCCATCAGGTGAAGTAAACGTCAGCTCTACGTCACAGGCGATATTCCCTGAGTTGGTCACCGATAGATTCCCACTCAGCGGGCTACCTTGTGGAATTTCTACCCTAGACTCAGTATCAAACGTCACCCATAGACTGGGCAGAACAACAATACCCAACTCTGCAACCTTCTGTAATTGCTTACTCCCATCGAGAGTTTCTGCTTCGATGATGATGGAAAGTGTTTCACCGGGACCTGGAAGCGCGCCCGCAGCAACAAGTAGAGAAACCGTTACTGAACTTGAGGAACCTTGGGCTATGCCTCCGGGTGTGGTTGATGCAAATCCAACCTGCCAACCATCGGGTAAGGTTCCAAAGGACCAATCCAAAACCAAATCCACGTTGCCAGTATTTTGCAAACCAATTTCGGCGAGACCATAATCTCCTATCGCAGCAGTGATTTCTCCAGATTCAGGCAACTGCAACTCGATATCGGCAATTTCCTGAACAATTAACCGGGTTCGGTTCTCTTCAAATCCACCATCGCTCAACTCAGTCCTAAATTCGATTTGATTGACATCACCATCATTGGCATTGTACGGCACCCGAATCGTGATGTCAATGGTCAGTGAAGTCCCTGGTTGGAGGGTAAATTGCAAGAAACGATCATCGCTTTGTGTGCCCGCAACCATCTCCAGGTCCCAATTCGGCATGGCAGGAGAGGCGCGTACGCTGAAATCAATGGCCGTATTCCCTCGGTTTTCAACATCTAAACTATGCGTAACAACATCTTGATTCTCTACCGAAATATCATCGATAAATCCAGAGGGACCGAGAGGATCTCCATTTCCATCATACAGGTCTACGCTGAATGCTCTGCTGACCCAGACCTCGACACCATCGTCAGGAGACTCGGTTGTCGAGATGGCTGGATTGGGTTGACCCGTACCCGGATTGATCGCTGTCGTCACACAGGTGACATCTTCAATCGTTCCAGCGGAAGGCAGACCATCGACGATGTAGGGGACTCGCACACGAATCTGTACGGGCAAGAACTGTAGGCGAGCCAGTGGATCCAACGTGATGGTAGAGGAATTGCCTGAACCCACCTCAACAGCCCATCGATTGGGAGTGTCACAGGAAATCTGGTATGCCGTCTCACCGTTGCCAGTGTTGAGCACCGATAATGAAAACGAGGCGAAATCTCCGGGTATTGCACCCAATCCGTTGGTTCCTGCAAGGATGGTTTCAAGACCCTCAACCCTCAATACTTCAACCTCTAAACGAATGGTGTGCGATACGGTCGGATTCATCCGATAGTATGCGATGACATCGACAACATAGGTTCCTGGCAGAGCATATCTTGCTCCATTGAAGGCATCCAAATCAGCATCCAAGTCACGCATCGTCACCGTCACTTCTGTGCTGTCAGCAGCACCACCCTGAGAGGTGAGAGAAAAGGGACCCTCTGCCGAAGCAAACTTCTCCCATTCATCTTCCGTAGGTTGCAGCGCTCCATTTTCTTCCATCATTTGGACAGGAGTCACAACTAGAACGATTTCTTCGTCGCTGGTACCTTCATTGGCAAGGGTCAAGTCCCATGAAACTTCTACGCCAGTAGAGGGGTCGAGGACTTGCTTTCTCGCAATTTCGACTTCATCAGAGTCGGCTGGCATCGAACCATCTGGCAAGTGTGGAGTAACTCGAACACCAATCGCTGTGATATTCAAATCCAACTCCATGACGTTGTTGTTCGTCCCGTCCACTTCGTCATTCATCTCTGTGACATTGTTGGTCGCGTCTAGGGTAAGCCGAATCGTGTGAATCCCTGTCGTTGTGAACTGCTTTTGGAACGAGAATGAATCCGAGGCACCACCTTGGAGTGGATCACGAGTTCCCGACCAAATGACCTCTCCATCGGTGATGTCCTCCACCATCACTTCGTAAGGGTCGGTCGTCGCTGGAGCTTGGTTGACCCAAGCCATGCGCAACAGGACGTAATCGTTCTCTAGAGGCGTCAATTGACTTGCCCATATTGAGCCACCAAAAATAGCGAGGTCACTGATTGGATTTTCATTTCCAACCGCAGAAATCACCAATGCATATCCTTGCTGGGACCCACCAGAATGGGCGACATTGATTGTCCAATCACCCGTTGCTCCCGAAGCCAAACGGACACGCTCAACATTGTTCAGTGAATCCTTGGAACCACCTGTGGTAGAGAAACCATTGGCGAAGTCATTGCCTTTGTAGGTGGTCCCGTCGGGCGAGGTCACGGTCAAATCCAAATCACTGACCAATCGAGATGCGGATTGCGAAGATGAAGAAGAGCCCTCTCGATCATTCCAAACCAAGGTCACGTCGATTCCGTACGAACCATCAATGGCATAGTTGTAGGAATACGACAGACCCGGAGAGAGCATCTGCGAAGTGTCATAGAAGATGTTCTTTGCAATCACACCATCGTGTGGATACAAGCTTTCTTCCAAATCCAATTGCCCCCATCCTTCGTCCATGTTGGGCACGTTGGCCGTACCCATGTCGCGAGCACCGTTAATCAAAATCGCCTTGATGAGGGCGCTATCTGGATTGGCGATGGACAATTCTGTTCTCAAAAATTGGCGAGCCAAGAGTGCGGCACCACCGACGACCGGAGTGGCGGAACTGGTTCCATCTGCAGACATGTAGAGTGGGATGGTGGTTCCTGAGTGGCGAGCACTGGAACAAGACCAACCTGCAGGATTCTGGGCTTCTTCTGCGCGAGGACTGCAAATCTGAACGCCCGGTGCGACCAAATCAGGCTTGATCCGTCCATCGGCAGTGGGCCCAATACTGGAGAATGAGGCCACTTGACCCGCAGAAGCGGTTCCCGGTCTACCCGTGGTGGAAGCCCCTACAGTGAGGACATTCTTTGCCGTTGCAGGAGGTGCAATCGATTGAGCACCTTGGCTTCCTTCGTTGCCTGCTGCAAAGAGGACCAGGAAATCATCGTAGTCGTTGAGGAAGGAATCCGCGGAACGTGAATCGGAGGTATACTGACCCCATGATGACTGAGCACCCCAAGAGTTGGATTGAACATGAGCGTTCTTTTGGTGGGAGTCTCGGAACATGTCGTACAATGAACCCCAGCGTGCCAACTGTCCAGAGGGGTCGTGCTCCAATTGGTAGAAGTGGAAGGTTGCATTTGGGGCCACTCCACGGGTTGAGGAGTCCCCTGAACCATCGCCAAACATTGTGCCTGCGACGTGAGTACCATGTCCAGAATGGGCATCAGCAGCCGAATTGTCTGGACCGTAATTGTGGTAAACACCACGAACACGATTGTTGAAATCACCGTGATCTTGGTCTAGGCCAGAATCGGATAACGCCCCGACTTCACCGGTACCATCCAATCCACCATTGTGGTTGTTCAATGTCGCATCGATGGTGGAAATGCTGCGAGCGTAATTGTTGGCAATGCCAATGGAATCATGAGGCTCAACAAAGAGGAGGCGGTGGTCACGAGAAAGGGCTGGGAGCCAAGATGCATCCAGTCCAATCACTTGACAGAGGTACACATCGCAGTGCACAAACTCTGCTCCGACTCGGTACAGATGCGATTCCAACGAAGTCGTTTCGACATCGAGTGCCAGTGTCAAATCCAAATTCAATTTGCCCGATGATTCGTGCAAGTCAGCATCCAATCGCCATGCAGGTTGTTGTGCGCCGACCCAGCGAACGCGTTCGTCATCGGCGAGTTGGATGATGGCATCACTGCGTGCTTGTGTGGAACTTGGGAGACGAAGCACCCACGCATCTTCGGGAAGGGTATCAACGATGATTGCATCAACGCCTCCAGCAATTGTTTCGGCTAGGACACCATCGTTTAGATGAAGTTGCATGATGAGGTACCCTGTGGCAAATGGATCATCGTTCGCTTGAAGGTGTTCAGGTACAATGTGACTCTCCAAGAGGGGGTCAAATGCACCTGTCTGGACCCAAAGTAGGCCGGAACCCACTGAAATCTCGACGTTGTGACCGGGAGCACCTTGGGATTCAAACCAATTTTGGGCGGCCTCCGCTGCCGTCCAACGGGGTTGCTCAATGCTAGACTGAGAGGATGTTTCCGTCATACCAGCCCATGGCATCGTGAGCATCAATCCAATAAGGATGAAGGGCGCAAAGTTGCGACGCATGGAGGGTAACGAAACGCAGCCCCCTTTTGATAGTTGACGCCCTACGGGCGTCGAAATTAACCAATAATTTCGGTAAACGACATGAATGCAAACATAGGGTCGATTGTCATCGAGACTTCTTCCCCATTCTCAAAACCCGCACCGACATCCTCGATGTAAATCGAAAACTCCCAGGCCCCAATTCCACCCTCATGCTCATTGAAGTAAGCCTCCATTGAATCAACTTCGTCAGAGTTTAGCATCAACTGAGTGCCGTCTAATTGAGATCCCTCTAACCCACGTTCCACGAACAAAACTAGAGAGATTTCGCTACAGTCATCGACAGAGCCTCCACTTGTAGAATTCCGATCATCGTACATTAGAGGGGCACCCGATATACTCACTTCTAATTGATCACAGAAGGGGTCGGGGTCACTTTCATCATAATCAAAGGTGATGAATATCGCAAATAATACGGCATCTTGAATTGACTCTTGATCAAAGGACCAGGTGACAACTTGACCCCCCCCAACATTTACCGAATCAAAGTTTGAGCCGACCGAGAACGTATCGTAACTCACATCGTACAACATCTTGGTTTGCGAACCTTCGGAATCATCGCTGCTTCCAATCATATTGTAAACGAAATATCCACCACCGCCAAGTGCGAAGAGAACCAAAATGACAACACCGATTGTGACCCAGGGCAACCCGCTAATTCTTGCGTCATCGAATCGATTTTGAAGAAGTGTGGCAATACCGGAGCTTTCTCGACTTGATGATTCGGAATCAGTATCACCTTCTTCACCAGGAATGGGGATGTCGAAAGAACGCAAAAAGTTTCGAACCGGTGCTCCAAACTCGCCGAATGTGAACACCACGAAAGTGTTTGGAACAAGAACAATCATCAAGGCTAGGATGGTGAAAGAAGTACCACCATCGATGATTTCATTCGGCAGCTCACCGAACAATTCAGCAGTGGATGGAGAGTTAATCATGAAATACAGTAGCGAAGCAAATGCAAGCAGTGAACCACCTGTCATCAGCAACGTGTCAATGATGCGGTGATGTTGACAAAGGGCCGGTATTTTCTGAGCGCCCCCGATTGAAACTGCAAAGCGCCAAATCAGTCCCAAAATCAACATCCATATTGCAATCGTACCCATCGAAACGGATTGACCGATGGCCTCGCCCATTTCCTTCCAAGATTCTTCTACAAATGGTGAATCATAAGAGAATTTTATCGGTTCACCGTCTAACACAAACGTAACCTCATCTTCTGTAAAGGAAACCTCATCGCTACCCATTCCGGGTTCGATCTCGTCAAAATCGATCGTATAACTCGCCCAGGTCCCCGACATTACAAATGAAAATACCACAATGACAACGATTTGGAGAATCGGAATGACCATTTTTTGTGGTTGTGATTTCAGCGCGGAAAAGTTGAGGCTGAGCGACTCGCCATCACTAGAAAATAGACCTGGAAGAGTGGTATTGGGCAAGATGGTGGATTCGTCCGCAATCATCCAACTCGGTTTTTCTTCGGTCAATTCGGCGCGATTGTAAAGGACAATCATGCACATCATCGCAACAGAACACAAACCACTGAGAATCGACAAGAATACACCGGTCGATGG
>DAHO01000097.1:9974-24028 GCA_002498455.1 Euryarchaeota archaeon UBA602 | reverse complement strand
CCCTTTCCGGTCCGGTGTTCAACGGCATCGGGCCCCAAGTTGACCTCTTGCTTGGTGCAGACCAACAGGTTGCCACCAAAACCTGCTCCGAGAACCTTCACACCCAATACACCCGTTTTCTCTCGGATCTCAGCAGCAACTCGTTCCATCTCAGGTGTGTGTGTCCCGAGTAAATCGCGAGTATCATTCCATGACTCATCAAATAATCTTGCAACCTCATTCAAATCTGGATTTCCAGTCAATGAGATGAACGACTGAACACGATCATATTCATTCAACACAAATTGAAATCGATCACGTACCCGAATCAATCCAAATTGCTCGTGCTCAATCACCTCAGGTAACCTTTCGACCAATTGCCCTAACCCTACTCCATTAGTATTGCAACCGACATAGTTGGGAATAATTTCTTGTTGTACAGCGACCAATTCGTTGAATGCATCTCTAACCTCACCCCCTTTGTCAGCTGGATGGGTGAATATAGTGAACCACCTCAACGGCAGATTGCTGGGGATAACTTCAACATTAAACGGCCTTAATTCTAACTTCAGCACCCCTCCTTTCTCAGCAAACATCATTGTTGCGTGATCCATCATCCCGCCCCGTGTTCCAACATACCATTCTGCTTCCCCCCCCATCATCGCCAAATCTTCTGGGTTCCAAGGAATGTTGTTCGCTAAATGCGCCGCCGCGAGCGCACAAATTGTGAGTGCCGACGAAGAAGATGCTCCGGATGCAGGGGGGATGTTGGAATCGATAAGCAGCTCAAATCCATATTCAATCTCCTGTTTGTTGTCGAGATATGCTACTGCACCTTTGACATAATTCGACCAATGTGAAGTGGGGATTTGGTGTGAATTCAATGTATCCAACCAGCTCCCTTCCAATCGGATTTCCTGAATTGTGAACGTACAATCATCATATTCTTCCAATGTTGATACGATTTTTACAACATCATCAGCTCGAGGCGAGATTTGGGCCTTCATTTTTTGTTCATTCGAACTGAATGTGAGTATGCTTGGAGTAAGCCATGGAATGTAATCTGAATGTTCACCAAATACACAGATTCTAGCACCAACATTGACCTCAAATGTTGGGGGTTTACCAAAAATTGATTTGTGATATTCTCGCACGATTATCGGGATTACACCCCATTACATCAATTTGAAGCCCCCCTCCTCTTCCGCCGCCCCATGGGGCGGCGCGCACACGCGAGTGCAATCATCCTCATTTTGTTGATGACACCCTTGTCCGGCTGTTTTGGTTCTGATGACACATCATCAAATGAAATCGACGAATACTATCCGAGTGTTTGGGATCGTCACGACCTCGAATGGAACACCAGCCACACCCATACTTTCGTCCTTGAACCCGGGCCCTACACTCCACTTGACGTGCAAGAGGCTTACATCGAGGTCGATACCACTGGCGTCTGGGAGGGGGGCCCTAATTCGGCAACTGTTCATCTATCCTATTGGCTTCCATCAAATACACAAGATGGTGAAAAAGTCCCTGTAATCGCCGTCGTAAGCCCATACTTCTCTTATGGTCAACCAGGCGACGAGTCGTCTCCAACCAATATCGTCGGTGGAGGCCGTGGCGAATTCATCTATGACAATTTCATTCCTCATGGATATGCATTCGCTCAGGTTGCAGTATTTGCAACCGAAGAAAGTACAGGCTGTTTCGACTATCGAGGAGATGGCGAGGGCCTCAGCATCCACACAGCCGTTGAGTGGCTGGGCCAACAGAATTGGAGCAATGGTAACGTTGGCATATATGGAAAATCCTACGAGGGCGCCACAGCCTGGGAGGCAGCGGCTCAGGGAAGTTCCCATCTCAAAACCATTGTTCCCATTTCAGGGACTACAGCTCTAGGCCCCCTTCTTTACAAGAATGGAAGCGCTGAAGCTAGAAGCCAAGTGATGCATTCGAATTATGGAGGCAGCATCCTCGATTACGATGCTGATGATTTGGACAATTTATGTGGGGATGTTTTCGAAGGCTTCTTGGCCGGACCGACTCGCTATGGCCTAGGAGAACTTGATCCATACATGGACAACTATTACGACGAACGCAGCCATATTGACAAAGCTCTCGGTACATACAATGGCAGTATCTATTGGGTTCAGGGACTCCAAGATTGGAATGTAGACCCACACCAAGTGTTTGGAGGGCCACCAGGCGTGAACTGGTATCAAGAATACATCGACAACGGTTACGAAGTTGCTGGCATGATTGGCCAATGGGAACACAATTACCCTGATCAGTGGACAAAACACAATAATCAGGATTCAGGATATGGTGGCGAAGCGATTCACAACATGACAAGATGGGACTGGGCCCAAGATCTGTTTGAGTGGTTTGAATACTATCTCAAAGGTGTCGGCCCCGCTCCACCACTCCACGCACAAGTTCAGCGTAACGATGGAGAATGGCGAATAGAGGAAACCTGGCCCCCTCATGATGTTGAATTCCAACGCATTGACCTTTCTGCTTGTACATCATCAGGTGTCTGGGTTGGCACAGGTTCATTCATCGTGGGCGGAGAGGATTCACTCACGGTTGACTGCAACCCACTCAGCACAGATTCAGATACAATCATCGCCGGCTTGGCTCCACTACATCTTACAGTAGTCCCAAATTTTGATGGCGGCCAAGTGTTTGTGGAAATGCAAGATTCGGAAACAGGAGTACGACTTGGGCATGCGACAATGGACGTTCGATATCATGCAGGAGGATACGAAGCCCAAACCGTTGTACCTGGTGAAATCGTCGTGATGATGATGGAATTCCAAGCCATCGATGCGATTCTCCCAGCAGGGCATGGGCTGCGGTTCGTGATGACTGAAACCGGAGAAGACTACCTCCAACCTGCATGCTCCCCAACTTGCTTCATGCATGTCCTACCTTCTCTTTCAACCTTCGATGCACCCACTATCGTTCGAGATGGTAGCAACGTCTTAATCACACCTCAAGTCGATGAGTGAAATTCTACAGCAACGAATCGCCAAGCTCATCGATGATACGCAAGGAGTTGTCATCATCAGGTGAATGTTCTAGTGCAGTTCGTGCCGCGTCGAAGGCCGCCATTTTATTGCCCAACGCCTCATGGGCTCTTGCCAAGTTCGACCAAGGATGTCCAGGGGCATCGTAGCGTTGAGAGCGAGTTGCGGCCGCCAGCCAAGGGATGGCCGCAGTCGGCTGTTCCATTTGCAATAGAATCGCGCCAATATCGTTCCAAGGATTGCCCAATCTTTCGTCGGTTTCAATGGCCTTACGGCACCAACCAAGAGCTCCCCAAGCATCATCCATCTCATTCAAAGCCCAACCAACGAAGGTTGCCGCCTCAGCGGTTGGGGCCAGTCTGAAAGCCTCCCCAAGGTGTTCTGTAGCCAATTCAAAGATGCCCATTTGTAACAAAACGTGCCCCATGCGGAACAAATCATCAGACAAGTTTTCTCGTAACCCCCCGAACTCACCTTCAGCAATATCGGAATGGGCAGGATCGATTGAAAACCACACACGTTCTACCATATCGAGCATCCGGTCTGGACCAAATCGGTCTCGTGTGGGAATTGAATTGGCATCACACCATGCGCGCTCAATTTCTTTCGCCCCCTTGAGAACGGTTTCTTTGCATTCAACGGCTGCCCCGGTTTCCAGTGCGACCAACACCTCATCGGACCACGCATCGACATCCCAGCATGCAACCCATTGCGACATCAATTCCCCTTCACCATGGTGCTGGATTAATTGCAACATACTTCTCCCCTCATTTTCAATTGGCAATACAGCATACCCTTCTTCTTGTACACGCATCATGACACTCAGCGGCAGTGCAGGAAACATTCCTGTCGACAAGATTCGATCAAACCCATTCTCTGGGGTACACTCATCCAACAATTCTGTCCCGATGAAGTTGATTTGACAACCAAACGCATTGGCCACCAAATCCATTCGCAACTCATCCCATCGCTCCATCAGTACCTCCCGTCGTTCTTCATCAGGCTCGAGGACCACGATGCGCCCGGCTCCGATGTACATCAGTAACTCCGTCCACCAATTTCCTCTGGGCCCCATCAAGAGTACACTGTTCCCATTTTGCACTTGCAACAATTGCATGATTTGACTCGTTTCAAACAAGCCGGGTAAAAGTGAGCGTGGACGTGATACATCCTCAAACCACGGTATTCGAATACTGGAACCCTCAATGTTTGAAATCTCATCTGCAAGTGGGAACGGCAATCCATGCACCCCTCTAGGACATTGCTGCATGGCCTCCAATACCTCATCCAATTCAATTACACCAAACTGTACCAGTCTTGAGACGTGTGATTGATGAGTTGGCAACTGTGGCCATTCCTCCACAAGAGGTAGTGCACCCACATCACAAGAGGGTGCGCCTGAAAGCGGTGGATTCGCACTCACGAGCCGCGAGTTTGCAAATGGGCACTTGAAGAACACCCTTGTTGATGGCAAAGAGGTGCCGATTTGGCGACCCTATTTTTTTCGCCGTTATCGCAATAATTCGTCGACAGAGGACACAATCAAACTGGGTTGCTGCTCAACCCCCTCATCCAACGCCTCCACATCTTCCATCGTTGCTTCACCAGACAGTACGAGAATACCCTTGGTTCCTGCACGAGTCGCCATGGCCATATCCGTGTAAAGTCGATCTCCAACCATGGCACACCTTTCAGCTTCAAGCCCCAAATCCTCAATTTTGTGAAGGATCATTCCGGGCTGTGGCTTTCCACAAATATGCTCAGGCCTAACTCCGGTAGTGGCCTCAAACATGGCCATGTACGCCCCAGTGTCGGGCAAACCTCCATCAGGAGAAGGACACACCATATCGGGGTGACTCGCAACCATCGGCACACCCCTGTGAAGGTGAATCGAGGCGGTTGCAATTTTTTCATAGGAAATTTCCGTATCATATCCTAGAACAACATATTCAGGTTCGGTTGAGCGCGTATGAATCCCATTCATTTCCATCATTTCACGCATCCCTTCAGTCCCGACCAACCATGTCTCCACGACCCCTTTTGTGGACAACCAAGAGAGCAAATCATGTGTGGACAGCAATACATCTTCTTCAGTGGCTGGAATCCCCATTCCGGCCAATTTCTCAAGATACTGTGCCACGGACCGGCTGCTATTATTTGAGAGGAAAAAGCGACGAACACCCTGCTGATCACAGCGATCCAGAAACTCAATGGCTCCTGAGATTAATTCACCTCCCAGGTAAATTGTCCCATCAAGATCCAAAAACACGGCATCGATTTCACTTAGACTTGCATCCACAACGATCCCTCAGAATAGCAACGTCTTGACCATCCACCACTTTGAATGGAATTGACCCTGTGCTTCCTTAGAAGCAATCATGTCTGTCAAGGCTCTTTGCAACTCCTCCTTCTTGACAGCCTTTCCAATGAAGAAGTTCATCAACCACTTCCTCTTGACTAAACGCTGTAGTTTGTATGAGTTTGTCAATTCCGCAGACAGTTCCTCCCACAACTTATACTGATAATCATCAGCGGTTTCCGATGGGAAGCCATCCCGGTGTTTTTCCAGGTCAAACAAATCTGTAGCCAATTTTGCCGAAAGTAATGCATTACCAATCCCTTCTCCAGTAAAGGGATCGACCAACGAGGCCGCATCACCAACACAAATCGCACCAGCCATGGCACATCTACGTGGTTGGAATGATGGTGCTTTTTTTCTCGGGCTTCCAAAGGGTAATTGCCATCCTTTACCGGATTTTTTCACCATTTGCGCATCTGCAAATCGCTTGCTAAACTTTGGGTCTTCCTTGATGACCCACTCTTGTAATGCCCTCAGTTTTGTTTTCTGCTTGTCCATCTCTGTGAGGACCATACCAACCCCCACATTGACAACACCATTGCCTACAGGGAAGATCCAGAAGTATCCCGGAATGACCCCATCAATAAAGTGAATCTCGATTGCACCTTTCCAGTCTTCACAGCCTTTGACACCTGTCCAGTATTCTCGGTATGCACCGCAATAGTGATCTTTGTCAATCATCGGCTCACCATGATGGCTTGTAATCGCCTTTGCCACCGGACAGGTGTAGCCAGCCGCTCCTATTGTTAGGGGCGCAGTAAAGTGATAATCTTGTTTTTCATATATTCCTGAAACACCCGTTACAGCACCCTCCGATACGTGTACCTTTTTGACAATGAACCCCTGTACAACAGCTCCGCCCGCATCGAGAACCTTCTCGTTCGCGTTTCGGAAGAGGAGCGTGTCAAACTGTTTCCTCGGTAAGCTGTAACCCGCTTCACGCAATTCTACTTCTTCCTCAGGGAGGGCGATTCGCACTTCTTTTCCGTTGGGTGCACCAAAAATGATTCCGTCCACTCTAAAGTGAGGTGTTTCCTCAAGAATACCCTTGACACCCAATTCCTCGACATGTTTGAGGGATTTACCTCCTACTGCATCTCCACAGGTTTTGTCCCTCGGGTAAGTCGCCTTTTCTAAGAGCAAAACTTTGGCACCTTTCATCGCCAAAAATGCCGCAGCAGCAGAACCACCGGGTCCCCCTCCGACGACAATCGCATCGAACTCGGCACCATCTTCAGGAACCGGGCCTGAATCAATGGCTGAATCCCAATTCAATCTCTCACCTATACTGACGCTGAGGCATCAGGTCCTCAAGTGTTGGGGCGTCGATTTCATGTCTCCATCACCCCTCGGGGCACCATGGTTGGACAAGTTTGCATCATCCAAACCACCCTCCCAGGCTCTTGGATCGAGGCTGAAGTGGGTGCCTTTTCGCAACAAATGGTAGAGTCCGGAGCAGCCTGTGTCCAACATTCATCGATCCGTTCAGTGTACCGATGGGAAGGGGAAACCCAATCCTCGCCAGAATGGCATCTTCAATTGAAAGTAAGCCCACCAAATCGTGAACAAGTTCTCACTGTTCTCGAACAACAGCACCCGTACGACACCCCTCAGATTATCTGGTACATGACTGAATCATCAGATTCGTATTCGACATGGGTGAATTCACAATGAACGGCATGGAATTCGTGCTAGCACTTTCACTCGGTCTTGGGTTGGCTGCGGCGTCAGGATTCCGAGTGTTTCTTCCACCATTCTTGTATGGCCTCGCCATTCGATTCGAATTTACCCCGATTGATATTTCTGTTCAGGGCGCGAGTGAATGGATGTCGTCTGATCTAGGCCTCATCCTTCTCGGTTCTGCAATGGTTCTCGAAATTCTCGGTTATTATGTGCCGTGGCTGGACAATCTGATGGATACCATCGCCTCACCTGCAGCCATGTTGGCGGGTTTCGCGATGGTCTATTCGACGCTTGGGGATGCGAATCCCGTCGTGCAATGGGCCCTATCAATCATTGTCGGAGGTGGCGTTTCAGGCACCATTCAAATTGGCACAGTTTCTGTTCGTGCACTCTCTACGATGACCACTGGCGGCATCGCCAACCCACTAGTCTCTACGGCCGAGGCCGGAGCCTGTGTATTCTGTACAATTCTCGCAATTCTTTTGCCACTTCTTGCCCTAATCTTCACCACCTTGGCTTTGCTTTTGTCTGTCAAATACATCCGAAATCGGAAGGAAAAGATGGCGACTGAAGCCACTCCCTCGCATGCTTCTTCCTAGAATCGCGTTGCGCTTTGTTGAAATGCTCTCCAAGTCCCAGAGGTGGCATGGGCAATGATGACTCGGACAAACGATTCGCCACACGCTCGGTTCACTCTGGAACCAAACACATCGAGGGCGCAGTCAACACCCCCATTTTCCAATCCTCGACCTATTATCTGAGCGACGACCGATACGCAGGGTGGGCAGCAGGAGCGCAACACACACTGATTTATTCACGATTATCCAGCGTCAACTCGGAAGCTTGTGTGGAGAAAATATGTGCATTAGAGGGTGCCGAAGATGGCGAACTTTTCGCTAGCGGCATGGCCGCAATTTCAACTGTCATGCTCGGCCTTCTTTCCAATGGTGATCACGTGGTTGCCAGTGCCGATGTATACGGAGGCACCTATGGACTAATGACCGAGGAATTGCCACGATTTGGGATCAGCGTTACGATGGCAGACATGCAAGACCCCTCTTCATACGAAGCCGCAATCCAAGAAAATACGAGAATGCTCTACATCGAGACATTGTCAAATCCTGTTCTCAAGGTGTGCGATGTTGAAGCGATGGCCGTGATTGCAAGAAAGCATGGGCTGCTGTTGGTTATTGACAATACATTCACGTCACCTTGGGGTTGCCAACCGGTTGCAATGGGTTGTGATCTTGTTATCCATTCCACCACCAAATATCTTGGCGGACACTCTGATATCGTAGGGGGGGCTGTAGTTGGCCGTAAGGATCTGATTGCAGATTTATTCCCTAAGAAAATCCATTTCGGTGGAGCACCCGATCCACATGCTTGTTACCTACTTGAGCGAGGTATGCGAACACTGAGCGCAAGAATGCCAATCCATTGCGAAAATGCTGCTGAAATCGCCAAGCGTTTAGATTCTCATCCAAAGATTGAGAAAACCATTCACACTACATTACCTCATCATCCTGACTTCGAAACCGCACAGCGAATCATGCCGAAAGGTACCGGAATGCTAGCATTCGTGGTGAAGGGCGGCGACGACGCTGCTCTTCGTTTCATGCGCAATCTCAAGTTGATTTTCGAAGCGACCAGCTTGGGCGGTGTCGAGAGTTTGATTGAATGCCCATTCAACTCAAGTCACATGTTCATTCCAGAACCTGTGCGAACGGCTGCTGGCGTAGTTCCGGGCTTTGTTCGCGTCAGTATTGGAATCGAAGATGTCGAGGACCTCTGGCAAGATATCGAGCAAGCACTCGCTCAAATTTAGTCAAACCCGGTGGACCGTACCACATTTCGGGCAACGGATCTTCCCTGTGTAATCACTTGGGAAGCCCATGATTGCCCCACATTCCACACATTCTGCCGTGGGCTTCCCCTCTCCAGATTCTTGCTGATGCTCGGACAACCTCACAATCAAATCTGCCTTTTTACCCGAGACAGGCAACCCAACCTCGCGCAACTTCTCTTTGAGTTCATTGACCGTCAAATCATCAACCTCTACAGTTGGACCTTGTGTGGGCACCAACACATCACCACCCTGAGTATACCACGACCACGGTCTTGCATAGACAATCAACGCCATACCTACAACAACCAAAGCGGGCCAACCAAAGGAGATTACTGCAATTAATGCAATTCCTGCTACAATACCAATCCTTACTTTCACAACAGCATCATCTGTGTCCTCGTCAGAACGGAACCATGACCAGGGTCTCGCCAAAGCAATCAGGCCACAGGGGAAAAGCAAGATTGAGGCCCACATACTGAATCCCGCCCCACTCCAGATGGTTTCACAGGTACTGTTGCACGTTCCACCAGAAAAGCCCAACCCGGGACCCAATGACATTAGTATCGAGATGAATCCCAATACCACCATGAGTAGAAACATCCCAACGCTGCCCGCAATCATGGAGAATCCAATCATTTGCGCCGTATCGCCTTCGGATGTTTCGATGACAATTTTTTCTCGAACATATGCTACAGGATCTTCACTAATGGTAGAGGGCACGGCCGTACCCTGCGTATCACTCGCAAGCGGAACCGAAATATGTTGGAATTCATTGGGATTTTGAGACAAGAAAACCGTCTTTTGAGTCTTGGAACCCAACGCAAATGCAAACCAAACCATTGAACTTAAGCAGAATAAAACCGACACCAAATATGTGCATAAAATCGTTTGAGCAACACCATCATCAAGAGTATCCCCCCCCTCATATTTCGCACCAAGACCTGCTTGAACTACAACGATAAGGAGGATCGCAATACCAACTAGAATTGCAGGCCCACCGAACTTCTTCAAGTTCATACGCACCTTGCAACACAGCATTTGTCTTCAATGATGCCCCTGCCTAGGATTCAGAGCATGGTGAATGGATCCTTTGGAGGGGGACCACAACATCCACTGCATTCGTTGGGAAGGCAAGGTTTCTTTGGAGCAATCTTCTCCTTTTTTCGGCGCTTTTTCACCTTGACCTTACCCTCGACCCGTTTTGCCTTGGCCGCCTTTGCTTTGAATCCCATTCGTGCCCATCCCGAATGATTACGAATCAATCTGCAAGTGGAATCCCAGTTGCATCTACATTGATGCTCCCTGTCAAGATGAGGATCCCCTCAATGAGACCCCATAGTGCCGAAATGGGCGACAGGAGGCCAAGAGATAAGACAGAAATCAACAACTGAGCAATACCCTTGCCGGTGTAACCAAGATAGAAGTTGTGAATTCCCAACCAACCAACTAAAATACCCAAAATTCCCGCGGCAATCTTACTTTTTTGCTGCCCAGGTATCAATGCAACAGCTCCACCCATGGGCATTGCTGTCCCTGTAACATACTGGGTTGGCTGGCCCCCCATCACTTGTTGTCCGGCTACGTATTGAGTGGTTTGGCCCATGATCACAGGCTGTCCAGGTTGCGGCTGCATGTCGGTGCCTGAATGGTTGCAGATTTAATCAATACTGAACAATATCATTGCGGTGAGGAAAAATCGGAGGCACCGCTCCGAGTTGCGAATGCTTCCATCGCATCGACATAAGCATCGATATTTCCTTCCTCAATCAGAATTTCACTGGCTTCAAACAATGTCTTCAATGCAGGCACCCAATCTCCGCCTTTGTCTCTGGCATCTGAATCAAAATGCCACCCCTCGGATTCGGCCCGTTCATGAACATTGATCCATGCCCAACCCAAGGCCTTATCCAAGGCATCACGGCCCTTTTTCGCCATGGATATGGTGCTTCCAACACCATCGATTCTCGCTTTACGAACAAGCGCATCTGCTCGTCCACACAATCCCTCCATGTCACCCTCTTGCCAAGGAAATTTGGCCATCATGAGGTGCTCCTTTCGCTCAGCATCCATCTTTTTGAGGAAGGCCCCAAATCCTTGTTTTCGTTTGGTTTGTTTCTCAATGATTTGTTCAGCATCATCCCCAGTAATTCCGTAAATCTCCTCAAGAATCAAGTCACCCCATTCGGGCCAAAGCGCAACGAGATTTGCATGGCATGACGTTTCTTCCAACCGCAGAACATCCTTCTCCAGTTCCTCAAAGCTCCCATCACCTCGAACATCCAACCCCCCATTCTTCAGCGCCTCTGTAAACACAAGTTGAAGAGCTTCTTTCTCGGGTACTGAACCATTGATTGATTCAAGCATGCCATCCAATTCCTCCATTGGCCACCACCGTTCACCGATGACACAGCCTTCGCTGAGATTTCGACACAATGCCTTTCTCAACGCCTTTGTGAGCTTTGAATCCGTAAGCGAAAGGTTGAGCCAAGCATCGATTACTTCGTCTACTTTCTCTTGAGTATCTTCGGGCAATGGCTTACCCTCGGGCCAACCCTCGGGTCGCCAATTCCATTGGACTTCAGCAAAATCTGACAACCTCGGTGGCAACATTCTGAGCGCAACGGACCGCGCAACGGATTCCTCTTCCGCAACACCTGCAAGATCTTCCTCATCTAGAACAACGGTTGCCTCACCGACAACGAAATGCAAACCGTCGGTTTGTTCAGGCACGGCATTGGGTGAGCAATAGACTCCTTCCTTCTTTGAAAATTTCATCGGCGCATCCGACAACCCCCCCTCAATCCAGCCTTCAGGTGGATGGGGTTCATTGCCCGTACAGACAATCCCGTCATCGATCGAGAAGAACCACCAACCATTGCGCGCATGTTCTTCCCAAGTTAGCAATCGTTGCCTTGGGTTGACAAAATTTTGGAAAGCGACCATTTGCGTCGGCTTCCCAACGCCCCGACGAACGAAGGAGGAACTCCCGAAAATGGGGTGATCAAAGACGGCGACCATGCTCCGCTCATCGTCATGCGCAGCATGCAGGGAACCCGCCAAGGCACGTGCAACACCGTCGCCACGCCGGCGCATCATTCGCTTCCCCAACCACTTACGATCGTTTTTCTTGGCGATGACTTTGGCACATTCTTTCAATGAACGCTGCACAGGATCTTTTCGCGCCCGTTTGATGGTGTAAGCCACCGTTGGCATTCGAGCATGAGGGTCTTCAAGCAATGCTGCAAGATTTTTTTCCAAACGCTTGCGAACACCCTCCGAGGCACGTTTCGTCCCTCGAGCACGCATCCGCTGCTTTTTCTGACCGGGGAATTGCACTTTACTTGGTCCTGCCACGCACTCCCCTCCATCTCGCCGAAGACTTGCTAGGCTTCACGCCTCCGGCGAACAATTCACCACCTTGCAAGTGCAGCATCCTCCACATCATGCAACTCTGCTGGGATCAGTAAACAATGAATTCGGCCCCCAGTTACTTCAGAAATTTGTTGAGCGCTACCGACGTTAACGTTAGCATCATCCGTGCCCATATCCGAACAAAGCACCAAGGTCCACTCTTCAACATCCACTTCCAATTTTTGTGCCATATCCCGTAGTACTTCAACGGCAACTTTCGGAGTCATCGGTTGTTGGTCACCCTCCCCCATGCCTGTGGGGTCCAAGTCGAGCAAAGCCAGTGTATGCAGCCCCCGCTCCAGGTTTTCGATGATGATTTCCAATGGCGAAGTCGGGAGATAATCGCCGTATGGATAGGCAAAAGTACACTGTCTTCCAAATCTGTATGACTGCAGCCCAACCGCTCCTGTAACGATTGTAGTAATCGAAATCCCGTGTTCAATGTGACATGGGATTTGACGTTGAGCGCAACGCAGCTGCAAATCGACATGGGTGGTAGCCTGCAATGGATCGCCGACCACAAGTAGAGCAACTCGATGGTTCTGAGCCAAATCAAGAAGTTCTTCCGGCTGTTCTACAGACGAGCGCATTCGCAATTCCCAGGGCCCTACAACTTCTTCCAAATTGCCAAGCTCTTCAGGAGGTAGCAAGGCCGTATAACCCTCCAGAAATCTGTAATTTGCAGCCTTGGCAGCGGAGAGGGCGGAGATTGACATTTGATTCAAGTCACCTGGACCCAAACCAATCAACCAAAGGCCAGAACCGTCCATTTTCTCCCTCCGTCATGGTCAAGCGCGGGGCACCCGTCGCCCCATCGAGGGCCATGCGTCATTTGAGCGTGCCGAGGCAAGAAACGCAGCGAATCCTCAGCCAACTAAAGGCTGAATTTGCCCTTCCCCAAGGTGCCCGCGTGCAACCAGACCCATCCGACAGCAAACGAACATTGATTCCAGTCAAAGAAGGAGTCGAGTCAGAGCTCCTCTCACTTTATCGCGTGGTGCATGCCGAACCCTTCACATCCTCCCCGCGTACCTACCGCGATCACCTTACCTCATTTCTTTCGGATCGTGAAGTTACCTCGATTGAATGGCCGACTAGACACGAATTTGTGGGCGATTTAATCCTCATCAAATTGGACCCCAAGCAACGTGAATATGGAGAAATCATCGGCCAAGCGATGCTCATGCAACATGCCCGGACACGGGCCGTTTTCGAAGACCGAGGAGTCGTTGGAGAGTATCGAGTTCGAGATCTCAATCTCTTGGCGGTTCGAGATGGATTTGATTCAACTGCACGGACTCGAATCATCGAATCAGGCCATCATCTGTGGACTGACCCCTCAACCGTGTACTACTCTGCGCGCCTGTCCCGCGAGAGGGAAGGCACCCTTGAGTGTGCGAAAAAGCTCCGAGGTATACTGAACCGTTCAATCTCGGTTTGCGATCCGTATGCTGGGGTCGGCCCCTCGCTCGCCCCACTTGTGAATGAACCCGGTTTACTGTCCAACTTATTTGCCAGCGATCTAAATCCAGCCGCCGTGGAATTGCTTCGAGAAAATATCTCAGCGAGTTATGCAGAGATTGAATGTACAGATGCACGTACATTGCACGAAAGGAACGAACTTTGTGGAAGATTCGATCTTTTATTGGTGAATATTCCTCATGATACCCTCGAACACTTGCCCCACTTATTGCCGCTTCTCAATGATGGTGGTATCGTTCGCGGATGGGCCGTGATTGAGGAGGCA
>DAHO01000097.1:9263-9571 GCA_002498455.1 Euryarchaeota archaeon UBA602 | reverse complement strand
TCCTATTCTGCCACAGCAAATTTATGCCGTTTCGAGTCTAAAATCGACGATTAATCAAGCCAAAGTTGGCGCCCCCGCCGGGATTTGAACCCGGGTCGGAGCCTCGACAGGGCTCCATGATAGGCCACTACACTACAGGGGCTGAGCGGACAAGCGACAGCGGACCTGTATTTAATCGGCACGCGTTCCGCAGTTTGGGTGCGCACATGGCAGACGAGAGTGCTGACAACGATGACGACTCTGAAGAAATGATTGCAAAGGTGACTGGAACTCCTACTTCACCACCACCCAGCGGCCCACCCAGCGGC
>DAHO01000097.1:0-8907 GCA_002498455.1 Euryarchaeota archaeon UBA602 | reverse complement strand
CCACCCAGCGGCCCACCCAGCGGCCCACCGGGGGGTTCGGGCGGGCGCGCCATGTTCGGTGGTTCCGCACCAACACCTCCAGCGACCCCCTCCTCCACACCTCCTTCAGCACCTTCCGGCGCTCAGAGTATGGCCACAGGTTCCACGATTGTGATTGAAGCCGGACAAGAGAAGGTGGAGGCCGTAAAGCGTACCGTAGAAGGCGACGAGAAGGCAGAACTTACCCATTTACGAGAAGAAAACGAGTCATTGAAGAAGAGTGTGGCCGCTGCTGTAGATGTGATTCAAGAGGTTGAGAACCCAGCTATGCCTCCTATTGTGGGTGAAGGATACGTGGTCCCGGGCGAAACCGTTGGCATGTTTGCAGCTTTAGGCCGACAACTGCAAAAGGGAGGCCTAACACATGGAACTGCAGGTTCATTCAGCCTCCTTTCGACCACTTCCCCGGGATTGGTTCACATTACTCGGCAGGGAGCGGCCTTAGGTCTGATGAATGAAGGCGATCTCATTACGGGACGCTTAGGCGATGCTGCACCCAACCGAGCGAGTGAAGATTGGCAAATCCATAGCGTCGCTTTGGCTATCGCCAGTTTGGAGCACGAAGGCAGGGGCGCCTGCGTACACGTTACTGCCCCGTATACCACGGCCATGAGTTTGGAGAAAGATCGCTATGCCCTAGTCCCGACTGATTTTGAGGGGCGCTCATCCTTCGGCCGGGCCACTATTGTAGATGTTCAATACAACGACATGGAGGGTTACTTGGTTGAGATTACAGAAGCTCTCAAACAAACGGGCAACAAGTTGTTTGTCGCTCGTGGTCATGGACTGTATGCATTAGGTGCAGATTTGTTGGAAGCATGGGGCAATGCGGCCGCATTCGAGCACAGTATGCGAGTACTGTATTACAGTGAATTGGCGGACCGATGACAGCGTCACCTTGATTGAGCGTCAACCTCGGCAAGCATCGATGAGTGAGCCACCCTTGGTCATCGATGTTGTCGACAATGGCGGACAGTGGACCCATCGAGAATGGAGAATGTTGCGTTACCTTGGTGTGGACACACAGATCATTCAAAACACAACTCCAGTCTCAGAACTCAGGCAACTCGACGGCCTCATTCTATCGGGTGGCGCCGCTCGGGTTGGTCTTACCGGAGAGTTAGGCAACTGCGGAGCTTATCTCGAATTGGACATCCCCATTTTGGGTATCTGTGCTGGCCATCAATTCATGGCTGGTTACTACGGGGGAGCTGCAGCGGTAGCCATCGAGCCAGAGTTCGGAGCAGCCCAGATCACCTTGGAAAATGGCGGTGGTCAAATTTTTGCTGATACACCAGATATCCAGACGGTATGGGAATCACACAATGACGAAGTCAGTGTAGTCCCGGAGGGCTTCTTTATCACGGCAAGCAGCCAATCTTGCCTTGTTCAGGGAATGGAGAATGAAAAAGGCGATCGCTTCGGACTGCAATTCCACCCAGAGGTCAACGATTCAGAATACGGACAAAATATGTTTCAGAATTTTATTGAAATATGCAAAAACAACCGAGATTCGCAGTAAATAACCATCTTCACTCGTCGACGGCTTCAAATGGGAGAGGTAGGTCGGCGAATTCGATGGCTACTGTTACCTACAAGTGTCTGCGCTGTGGACACCTCGATGAGTTTGAAGGAACAAGAACCGGTATTGCATGCAAAGCCTGTGGGTTTCGTATTTTTACCAAACCACGTCGACAGGGTCACAAGACTCTGGATGCTATCTAAGCGTCTTGTTGAAAGACCTCGGTACTTTCGCTTGTGTTGATGCCCTCGTGGCTTTCCATTCACGCACCCAAGCGTTTTGATCAATTGGCCATGCCTCAGAAAATCAGAGATCAATTCATCCGTGCGAGTTTATCTGGCGACCCCCCTCATCTACTGATTACAGGTCCGGCTGGAGTCGGAAAAACAGCAGCATGGCGCTTGGTCGCACGACAAGTACTCGGGCCAGGCTGGAAATCGACCTGTCACGTTCTCCAAGCCAGAGATTTGTCTCGCCAAGCAGGCGCAATGAAAAAATTCGAAGAGTTTCTCCGCCCCTCAGGTCAAAAATCCGCAGACACCCTCGCGGGTCGAACCAGTCTAGATGCCTTTGATCGAAACATGTGGGAAGGAGATGTCGGAGAGGCACCGTGTGGTGAAGAAACCAAAGTGGAATTTGGCCGTGCTCCAGTCAGCCGCCTAATCGTGATTGAAGATGCAGATCATCTTGGTTCCCGTAGGCAACCCTACCTTCGAAGGATGATGGAATCAGAGTCACACACAACACGATTCATTTTCACTGCACGAGCACCCAGCCGAATCATTGACGCTCTACGTAGTCGAATGCAACACATCCGCATCCCCTCGATTGAGATAGATGAGATTGAATCTACAGTCGAGAAGGTTGCTTCGCTAGAGAGAGTAGACCTGGCTGAGGGCATGTCAGGTGACATTGCACACGTTGCCAATGGCAATTTACGAAAGGCCCTATTCACCACCGAACTCCTGGCCCGAAGAGGAATGACTGGAACGCGAAATCGGCTTTATGACGTGGTATCGGCAAGCACATTGCAGCATGCGCGCCGAATGATTGAGTTGGCATTGCGTGGAAGGGTAATCGAATGGAGATGGGAAAAGAAAGGGGGCCGAAATGTGAAGACTCTCGAAGGTGCCATGGGTCAATTGGACGAAATGATGGGCGTTCATGCATTGGACGCCGAAGATGTCGTTCACCAGATTCACATGGAACTTACAGGCAATCGTTTGATGTTGGCGCCCGAATTGAGAAACGAGATGCTTGATGCATTGTCGACCTGTGATGTCGCTCTGAGAGGTACCATTCATCCTAGAATCCAGATAGAGCATTTTCTCCATGAGATATCTCAGTCTGGAAGACGTCATGGTTTGGCGATGTAATCAACGGGCGCGGCAGGATTCGAACCCACGACATCCGGCTTAGGAGGCCGGTGCAATATCCAGCTATGCGACGCGCCCAACCCCCCCTCCTGCTCGGCATTGAAGGACGTTACGGGGGCAAAGGAGCGTCATACTGATGACCTATGCAACCCTCACCGCATCTGTTCCGATGCGACGAGATGACGGGGGGGTGAATCTCCCTAGGCCCTACGGTGAAGCGTTTGAGGCCAACGACGGTCTTGAGGAGTTGATCGACAATAGGCTAGCCCGAATGGAGCGTGCGCGCCGATTTTGGGGCCACCTTTCAAGCAATTGGGTCTGGACATTATTCCGTAATCTAATTCCTCCAATCCTTCTGTTCCTCACGATTACTGTGATGTCACTCCCTGAGAAGTTCACTCCATCTTTGGCCGCAACAATCACTGCTGCACTAACACTGATTTTTGTTGCTCCATCAGCCATCACTCGAAACCTCGCCCTGTGGGTCGGAATGGGGCGTTTTGGTGCGAGAGGTCGCTCTCAAGATGAACATGATGGCAGCATTGAACGCATTCTCAATACACTGACAGAATTGCGTTTGCATGAGCACATGCGAATTGGATACTTACTGACCTATTCTCTACTGTTAGGGCTGGCGAACCTCTTCCCCGTCGGGTCTGAAACCCGGGGCCTGCTACTTGTGATTAGCATCTTGGCAGCCAGTCTCGCCCTCGTTCAAACGATTACGGTCGAGAGGCGAACACCGAGGCACACAGACGACCTCCCATTTTTGGTCTATCACGCCCCGAGCCAACATACGAGCACTCTACAGAATCCATTGACTCAAATCCTCCTCGCACATTTGGATCCAGAGAGTACCAATCGGTTCCAAAAGTGGAAAGAAAGCCTTGGTGAAACCATTGGTGGCAAACTGGATTTAAACAAAACCGTTGAACAAATCCTCCACACTGTATATCTGCGGGGACAGAATATGCTTACACAATATCAACTGATGCAGGAGTTTGAGAAACTAGTCGGCCCCACTTTCATTGAGCAAAGCATCTTGCAGAACACCCATCTAGATTTACCAACACTTTCTCGCCTGGTCGGTCATACAAGGGCCTGGCAAAGCGATATGTTTCGACAAATCGATCGCTTACAGTTTGGATTGATGGATCACAATGAGTCAATTGCAGGCAACTCTTGGAGGTTGGATGCAAGTCTGCCGCTACACTGTGCAGAGTCTCGTGGAGATTTGTTTGTGATGGTCAATAATTTGAGTCATGATCGAGTTCCGATTGAACTTGAAGTTCACGTACCGGACGGCCAACCCTCACGGCAAACATTCAAATTGACACCAGAACCTTTGGTTCCACCCAATCACCCATTGCCGATGTGGTCGAACGATGAGGAGGACGTTGTCACTTGGTTGAGCAATTTAGTCGACTCAGCTCACGTTCTTTGGTTGAGTTTGGCTTGGACCGATCACATCGAAGGACGCCGCCCGGTTCGAATCGCAATTCGACATGTCGATGGACACACGATTGGTTCAGATACGCTGTGGACCGAAGTCTCGACTCGTTCAGGAGGAGGAGATACTCTTCGAAGACGAATGGGGACGGCTAGAGCCACTGCCAGACGGTGGCAAAATCAGGCATTGAATCATGCTGACCCCTCCAAATTTATCGCACCGTAGGTGCGAGTAACACATGGATGCGTTTATGATGCGACCTCAAGTGCCCAAGATTACACGGTGATATCTTGCAGGCATGGGATGTTGTCATTGTCGGAGGCAGTGTTGCTGGAATGCGAGCTGCTATTGCAGCCTCGGACGCGGGAGCCACAGTGACCATTCTGAGTTCATCTCAACCTTCGTCCTTCAATGATGATGCCATCACCAGTGGTCTTGCATCCTCGGCCGGAGAAACCAATTCTGCCGAGCACGCAGCGGACACCCATCGAGTGGGTGTAGACCTGTGCGAAGGCGACATCGTTGCATCCACCACAGGATCCGCAGTGAGTCATTTGGCCCAATTGGAGAAGTGGGGCCTCAACCTACGTAGAGATCGGAATGGGCACCCGTACCTAGGACAATTGCCAGGCCAATCCAATCCAAGAACTGCGGGCACGGGAGATTCAACACTTCGAGAGGTACGCTCAATTTTGGAAGAGCAATGCATCAAGCGTAATATCCCCCGGCGCGGTGATATCGAGCTTCTCGACATTGTCATGAAGAACAGCAATGTGAGTGGATTGATTGCTCTTGACGTACAATCGGGTGAAATTTTCGCCATCCAATCCAAGGCATTGATTCTTGCAGATGCAGGATTTCAGAGTGCATGGACCGGCGACAGCCGAGCCATGGGAGTATCCTCAGCCTTGGCTCTCCGGGAAGGCATCTCTCTTGCTGATCTTGAATTTATTTCGATGCATCCACTTACGGTCGCTGACACATCACTCCGTCTTCCACTGGATTTACTGGGTTCAGGCGGCGTTGTCATCGGTGCTGATGGGCAGCCAATGTCGATGGACGATGGTCCCGATGCACTCGCAAGAGCGATTATCAACGCTGGAGGCGCATCCTTGGATTTGACCTCAATTCCTCGAACAGCAACCTCATGGTTTGCTGGCGTTGCAAATGATTTGCATACTCGATGTGGCATTGATTACTCTCAAACCCTCATACCTCTAATGCCGGTAGCCAATGTTACAATCGGAGGAATTCCTACCGATGCAACCGGCCAAGTTGTCAATGGAGGGTGGGATTCAACCGTCAAGGGACTGTTCGCTGCCGGTGATGCGGCCTGCTCTGGCTTGCATGGTGCTGCCCTGAATAGTGGTGACCACTTGTTGGGCGCAATAGCAAGTGGAGAACTTTCAGGAAATGCTGCAGCAAATCAGGCAGCTTCAAGCAAGTTTTCAGGATCCAATCAAATTTCCGTTGCACTCACCGAAGCGCACCACCTTCACGACTCTATGTTGTCTTCAGCCGGTGCTGAAGGCGTGAGTGCAGGAATGATCCAGTCGACACTAGCAACCACGATGCAAACCCACATGGGAACTTCTCGAAATGCGGGGGGACTGAAACAAGCTGCTGCTAGTATTTCACAACTTCAAGAAGCCAACATTGCTCTTTCAGACTCTAGTCCAGTGATGAATACTGAATTGATATCCTTGCTGCGGACTCGATCTTTACTCTCAGTCGCATCCGCGGCAGTATCAGCAGCAGTAGCCCGCGAAGAAAGCCGAGGCAACCATGTCCGATCTGATTTCCCTACCACTGATGCAGAACCACCCAACCATTCATTGACATCGAAGGACGGGACTGTAACCAGTTTGCCACTTCGAAGTTGATTGGGCGCGAACAAGCAACCAATGATAAGACGGCGTCTAGGTCCGACCCTCATGCAAGCAGTGCACCCCCTCTTCCACCGAAAGGCGGTGCTGACATACTTGACCATCTGTATGCTATTGGTCGTGATGTTCACATTCAACCAGGATGGTGAACCTGCTGCAGATGCCGTGTTCGACGATATTGTTGTTACACCCCTTGTCAACAATGACGTAGAGAACCCCGTCGTTGCCAATGTTCGCGTTCTGTCAATTGGTGGGGCGGATTCTGAATTGGTATTTACCGAGCCTCTACGAGGTCTGTTCAGTATCGCTCCCGCTACGAGTGCTTGTCTACAAGGCTCTGGTTGTCAATGGTCAACATACAATCTGTCCACTGAGTCCCATCCCTCCTCGCCCGTGAGGGTGTCTCATGCTGAGATAAACGGGCAGAGGCAGTGGATCATTTCTGATATTGGGATTTTACACCCCTCCAATGATAAAGAGGGTCGTGTGGTCGCAGTCAACCCATCTACTGGCGATACAAACATCATCATCGAAAACATCGGCCGAACCGTTTGTGCAGAGCCGGGGGACCTAGATGCAGATGGAGACATCGACTTGACTCTGTGTGAATTCGGTCATGATGAAGGCACAGTGTCATGGTTGGAAAACGACGGTGGAAACTGGACAAAACACGTTTTGGACCCTCGCCCAGGGAGTATACACGCACTCCCAGTCGACGTCGATTCGGATGGCGACCTTGATATCGTCGCGATCTTATCACAACTCTCTGAAGAAGTGATGTTGTATCGAAATGACGGGTTTGGGAATTTTTCCTCAGAATCGTTGTTCAAAGCCAATGTAACTCACTATGGGATGAGCGGAATCAAAGCGGAGGATTTGGATTTTGATGGCGATCTTGACCTTATTTTCACCAATGGTGATACCATGGACTTTGATACACCCCAGGGTGTAGACCCAAACCAACTCCACGGGGTTGCATGGTTGGAAAACAACGGCTCTGGAGAATTCACTTACCACGAACTGGTAAGGAACTGGGGCGCTTACGACACTGCAGTGGTTGATTTTGATGGAGATGGTGATCTGGATATCATCACAGCATTTTTCCAAGACACCAACCAATTCCCTAATCACACTGCCCGTACACAATTAATCGTTCTAGAACAAGAGAATCTGAGTTGGATTCGGCATGACATACCGATGGATGCCCAATACAGATTCTTGTCGATTGCCCTGGTATCTGTGGGCGAAACAGAACTGTCCTTGGTTTTCGGCAGCCACGATCCCTTTGCCAATGGTGGCGACCTTTACAGACTGGCATTGATGGAATTTCAGGTCCCAGTGGATTCGTCGGGTTCTTGATGAGTACCCCAATCCGCCATCATGGATGAGCCAACCCTGTTCACCAAAATCATCCGCGGCGACATCCCTTCTTCCATGGTTGCTGAGGGTAACGAATGGTATGCGTTCCTCGACATCAACCCTCATCGCCCAGGACATACTTTGGTGGTACCCAAAGAACAGGCGCAACGAATTTCTGAATTGTCTGTTGACAGTCGACGTGCATTGATGGACGGAATTATTGAAGTTCAGCGACGTCTTTCAATAGAGTTCGAAACGACTGATTTCAGCGTGAACCTCAACGATGGCCCTCTGGCCGGACAAGAAGTACCCCACGTCCACTTCCATGTGATTCCTAGGGCCCCAGAAGGGACACAAAGACCACTTTGGAAGCCACCCGGTGATTCAACAGAACCAGATTTTTCCTTGCTGGCAGAACTTGCAGAGCGATTGCAGGCACACTGATGGTGATTGTATGGTCGAGCAAACCGTGCAAACAGGAGAAGACGGTGCGTTAGATCATCATGGCGAAACCCTCCCTCCACTATCAAAAAGTGCATCTCGGATCAATGTCGAGAAAATCGAAAGTAAACGACGAATCGCCTCGAAGGCTGGAGATCACCCTGGTGTGGGTTGGTTCTATCGGATGATTCGTGGCCTTTCACGTCTGGCAATGAACCAACAATTTCGAACCATTGAAGTCACGGGACAGGAGCACATTGCGGAAGACGCAGGTATCTTGACCGTAGGTTGGCATACAAACGGCCTCATTGATCCAAGTACCATTTTCGTGACACAACCGAAAATGTTGGTCTTCGGGGGGCGCCATGATTTGATTACGCGCCCCATCATAGGGCCGATTGCATCTCTTTCAGGTGCCCAACCGGTACTCCGTCAAGCCGAACTCGCTAGAGGTGGCGCATCCAGTGAAGCAGGTCAGAGAATCAATGGGAAAACCATGCTGACTCTTGCTGAATGTATCGCGCACGGGCACGGTACTGCGCTTTTTCCGGAGGGGACATCGCATGAGGATTCGAAGATGCGACGACTCCGTACGGGTCCGGTGCGGTCGGTGATTGCAGCCAATTCCATTGCACACGAGAAGGGTTTACCCGAACCTCACTTGCTGCCTGTAGGACTACACTACAGAACGTCTTGGTATTTCCGGACGGATGCATGGTTCGAATATGGTTCACCAATCTCACTAGACGGTGCCATCCATCCGCCCGAAGATCGGGCCCGGTTGATGGCTGGAGAATGGGTCGAGGCCCCATCCGAAAGGGTCAATCAATTGCG
>DAHO01000009.1:2149-2767 GCA_002498455.1 Euryarchaeota archaeon UBA602 | reverse complement strand
AGCCTCGCTTTGCTTTCGAAATCAGCAAGGTTGGTACGCCTTGGACGACGGCTTCTGCAGCCAATGTGGTACTCCCCGTGATCACACCATCAAAGAGCGTGGCTTGCACCGGGAATTCCCATGCTGAGCCATCCATTGCGGCCGCAGATTCCTTGTTCTCGACGAAATGGACCTGCATTTTTCGTATTGCGGGTTCATAATTGACGATTTCAGCACCATCATGAGCCCCATCACCAGTAATTTTTCGATGAAAAACGACCAAATCTTCACTTGGAATACCCAATTCGATCTGAACTTGGCCTTTTGCACTACCCCAAGCCTCACAATTCTGAGGGACGTAAGCCTGTGGCAAAATTCCAGGGTAGGTATGTGTGGGCTTCAACTTCCCTTGCCAAGATTCGGGCAAAAGGATGTGGGTCGCCTTTGCCAATCGATGGGCTGCAGTATTCGATTCAGTGTCGCTGAGGTACCATCGTTCATTCACCAATCCTTTCGCGGCGCGCAACTCAAATGGAGCACCCTTCGAAATGATCCTGTCAACTGGATTTAATTTCAGAAATTGACGAACCGACTTTTGTCTTTGACGACCCAAAGCAACCTTCTCTAGAAAGGAGCCTT
>DAHO01000009.1:0-1767 GCA_002498455.1 Euryarchaeota archaeon UBA602 | reverse complement strand
GCATCGAGTTCTTGTCTCTCCGCAACAATGAGAATGTCATCCGCCCGAAACCATTGCCGAAACAACTGGAAATGCGCCGGATGATCAATCACCCAACAGGTGCGCATGATTGGGCGAAAGGGCGGGAGTGAATGAACCGAACGCTCATGTCCCATCGGTGTAAGCCGTGAGCATGGCGAAAGAGCGAATCGACATCGGCGGGAAGGTTTTCGGCCCATACAGTCCAGGTGTGAAAGTAAACGGAGTCATTTGGTTGGCCGGACAAATCGCCCCGGAGGCAGGTGGCATCCGAGAACAAACACAAGGGTGTTTGGATAAAATCGATGCGCTATTAGCTGCGGCTGGCGTTTCTAAACATCAAGTGACATTCGTACAAGTATTGCTCACGAGTATGGACGACTTTTCCGAAATGAATGACGTCTATGGAGAATGGCTGAAAGATGTTGAAATTCCACCTGCACGTGCTGCATTTGAAGTCCCAAAATTACCCGGTGAAGGACATGAAACCTGGATTGAAATCGTTGTTCAAGCTCATGAAGATGCGTGATTGAATGCCAGGATCGCCTTATCTTGATGAAAAGCCCGCTGGGATTCTCACATGGCCGATGTTGATTCCAATTCTCTTGGGTATTTTTCTGACTGAGTGCATTGTAGGCATCTGGGTTTGGACCAGTTATCCAGATTGGCGATTCTTGGTTTACATCATCTTAGGAATCGATCTATTGACATTGATTGTCGTCTATGTAATGACCACCCGTGTCCAAGGTGAAAACCTCGAGTAGGTTGACCATTCAATCGGTGCGACTTTGAATAAAGTCCCTGTCGAGGCACCATGAGCGATTGGGCGCTTGAGACGTTCAAGGCCTACGATATTCGTGGGATTGCTGGTTCGCAACTCACACCTGCGTTTGCTGAACGACTCGGCAAAGCGCTGCCTACCTTCCTCGATTGCAGCTCACTCGCAATCGGTCGCGACATCCGTGAATCGGGACCTGAACTCCATGCTGCATTTGTGCAGGGATTGATGGCAGCAGGATGTGACGTGCATGATTTGGGTATCTGTACCACGGGTGCCTTGTACAGTGCAACGGCGAACCTAGAGGTCGATGGGGGTGTGATGATTACTGCCAGCCACAACCCTCCAGAGTATAACGGATTCAAGATGTGTCGAGGAACCGCTGCAATGGCTGGTGATGAAATTCAAGAATTACGGTCTGTCTTTGAAGCAGGGGAATTCCGATCGGGGTCAGGCAACCACATCGATGCTGGAGATTTCTTATCCGCGTACATGACTGACGTAATCGAAAAGGCGGGATTGCCAAATCGTTCGGTCAAGGTGGTCATCGATTCAGCCAACGCTGTACCGGGCCCATTCATGGTTGAACTTTGTGAAAAACTCGGTTGTGAAACCCATGCACTTCACTGTGAATGGGACAATACCTTCCCCAACCATCCACCCGACCCCACGCGTCCGAAGAACATGGTTGAACTTGGAGCAAAAGTGGTAGAAACCGGAGCCGAGTTTGGAATTGGCATTGATGGAGATGGGGATCGAGTCGGTGTTGTAGATGAGCAAGGAAATTTCATCCATCCCGATCGATTGTTGGCTGTGTTTGCAAGAGACATCCTCTCACGCGTATCTGCAGATGCCAGTGATGCTGCGAGAACGGTCATTCATGATGTCAAGTGTAGCATGGCGTTGGAACAAACCATCGAAGCCGCAGGTGGAATTGCACACATGATGCGCACAGGACACTCGTTCCTGAA
>DAHO01000082.1 GCA_002498455.1 Euryarchaeota archaeon UBA602 | reverse complement strand
AGGATTGCATCGGAGATGGCGTCACAGAGTTTGTCGGGATGTCCAGCCGTGACAGACTCAGAGGTAAATAGCAAACGTTCGGATGACATTAAGCGCGGCGAACCTCCTTTCGCATATCAATGATGAGGGCGGAAGCGTTTCACTAGCGGAGGGAAATCACCACCATTTCCCGCCGTACGATTCAAGTGTTGGATGCACACGGCAGAAACATGACCGGACGAGACGGGCGTGATTGGGAAGCCACACACTATCGAACACACACCTTGGGTGAAGTGCGCGATTTGGGTGCTCAAATGATCGGGCATGAAGTGACCGTGGCCGGTTATGCGGAGGCCGTCCGTGGCCGAGGTGCAATCTGTTTCCTGATGCTTCGAGATGGAACTGGCCACCTCCAAGCTTTCCTGAAGAAGGATAACATGGACGAGGAGTCGTTCAATGCAATTCAGAGTGCAAGCCGTGAATCCACCATTCAAGTGACTGGGACTGTCGCTCAGAAGCGGCCTCCAAAGGTCGCTGAGGGTGAACCTGAGCCTCCTGCTGAATACGAAATCAATGTGAATTCAGGCCAAATCCTGGCGCTCGCAGAAACTCCTCTTCCCGTTGGTGTGACCGATGATGTTCACGTTGGATTGGATGTCCGCCTTGACAATCGTCATCTCGATCTTCGCCGAGCCCATGTGAATGCAATGTTCCAACTTCGAGGGAAGGTTCTGCAATACGGTCGTGAGCACCTGATTATGGAAGGATTCAGTGAGATGAATTCACCGAAAATTATCGCCAGTGCTTCAGAAGGCGGAACCAACTTGTTCCCGATGAAATATTTCGAAACCGATGCCTACCTTTCGCAATCTCCACAGCTGTACAAACAACTTGCCGTGTTGGGTGGACTGGAGCGTGTCTTTGAGATTGGACCTGCCTTCCGAGCAGAGAAGCACGATACCTACCGTCACCTGAACGAATTCATCTCCTTTGATATTGAAGGCGCTTGGATGAATGATGAAGACGTCATGTGCGTACAGGAGCGAATGATCCACCACATTTGGAGTCAGGTTGCTGCCAACGATCAGAACCTGATTGACATCATCAATGAGTATCGTGCCTCTCAAGAACAAGACCCGATTACAGTCGAAGTTCCGAGCCTTCCCTTCCCAAGAATCCCTTACTGTGAAGCGATTGAAATCGTCAAGGAAGGTGGAGGAGAAATCGAATGGGGCGATGACATTGAGTCGCACCATTGTGACCTGATTGCAGCCAAGTATCCTGGCTTCCATTTCTTGCCACGGTGGCCCATGTCGATGAAACCATTCTACATCTTCCATGATGAAAACGAAAAGGGTTCGACTGGAGGGCAATTGTCACGTGGATTCGATTTGAATTATGGACGCGATGAGATGACCAGCGGTGGTCAGCGTGAGCATCGTGTTGAAGTCCTTGAACAAAATCTGCGCGACATGGATTTGGACCCCTCGGATTTCACATTCTACACAGATGGATTCCGCTACGGAGCCCCTCCTCATGCGGGTTGGGGACTTGGAGTAGCTCGTCTTCTGATGGTACTAACAGGTGCAGGCAACGTGCGCGAAGTCGTTCTCTTCCCAAGAGACAGAAGTCGTGTAACTCCTTGAGGTGATTTTTTGTTAATAGGAAGAGCCCCTTTATTGCTACTCTGCGTCGCAATGATGGTTCCACTTTCCGGCTGCATTGGCAGCAGTTCTGCTTGGTGTGGTGCAGGCCATGATGAGATGTATGGTGGCTATGATTACATCTATTCCAACAAGGATGTCGCATCAGACAATTCAATCAATGTGACCATTGGATTGTTGAAGTCCGGTGGTGGATGGCTTGAAGAAAGTGAAGAATACCAAGAAAGTCAATCCGTTTGGGTCACTCTAACTGTGAAAATGAGCGATGGATCTGAACAAGATATTGGATACAACAGCAATTCTTGGGAAGTGAATGGAGATTCATCAGATGGGATTTATTGGTCGACCTATTTGTATTACCAGAGTCCTGCTGGATTCTGTGATGATGGCTGTGAGGAACTCAAATTCAGTGCTGGATATGAAAATGGCGTCATCTATTATGACGAAACCTGCGATTCATCACCTTGGATTGACATTGATTAACCGAAAAGAACGGGTATCTCCCACCCCTTCGGGGTGAACATGGGAGACAAGCCGACCTTCGCCTACCTGCTCCTGAAAGAGCACCCATATGGCCGAGAAATGTTGCGCCAAATGCTCTCTGAGGGCTTTGTTCCAGCCATTATCATCGAGGAAGATTCCGCAATTGGTGATGAAGAACGCGAGAAATTCCTCAAGCGAATCGAAGGCAATCCTGTGGCACCGACAATCATTGAGCAGATTGCTGAACTCGATGTAGAACACGTGACGGTCCCAATCCACAACTCAGAGGAAGTCATGCCACATATTCGTGAGATGGATCTAGATTTGATTGTCTTCGGAGGTACCCGAATCATCCGTGGTGAGATTCTCGACTTCCCCAAGGATGGTGTCGTCAATTCTCATCCAGGTTTACTCCCCGACTGCCGCGGATCTGCAAGTCCTGCTTGGTCGGTATACCACGACATCCCCATTGGCAGTACCACTCACTTTTGCGACAATGGAATCGACACCGGTGAACTGCTCCTTCGTAGAGAAATTCCAGTAAAGCGTGGGATGACCTACGAAGATCTCTGTTACGAGACTTTGGTTCTTGCAGGCGTCCTCATGAAGGAGGCGCTGATGGCTTATGTCGAAGGAAAGTGGCCCGAGATGCGGCATGCACAAGGTGAAAGCCCATGGCCGACCTTTCGCAATGCTCCACCTGAAATTCTTGAAGTCGTAGACCAGAAATTGGCTGAACAAACGTATGCACACTATGTGGACTGAGGTGAAGAAATGAAAAATCCGTATGCATCTGATGCACTGAAAGGAATGCGAGCTGTCGTCTGTGGTGCCTCCAAAGGCATTGGTAGGGCCACAGCAGAAATGATGGTCGCTTGTGGTGCAGATGTCATTGCACTGAGTCGAAGCGCGCCAGAAATTCCGGGTGCTCGTTCGATTTCTCTGGACCTTGAAGATACGTCAGCCATCGAGAAGACCATTTCGGGAATCTTGATTGCCGGACCGATTCATATTCTCGTCAACAATGCCGCAGGACCACCCGGTGGCCCGCTACTCGACAATGATGTCGCAGATTTTGAAGCCCCATTCAAGCGACATCTTCACGCGGCCCACCAAATTACGCGGATGGTTGTCCCCGCCATGGAAGAAGCAGGTACAGGCAGAATTGTGAATATCATTTCAACCTCGGTCCGCGAACCAATTCCCAATATCGGGTTGTCCAACACGCTGCGCGGTGCCATGGCCTCATGGGCGAAATCATTGAGTCGGGAACTTCCCCCTTGCATTACCATCAACAACATCTTGCCAGGCTTTACCGACACCGATCGACTAGGTTCATTGGCGGCATCCATTGAAGAAAAAACGGGTCGAAGTCAAGAAGACATCCACAATACATGGATGTCACAAGTTCCCATTGGACGACTCATCGAACCTGCCGAAACTGCTTCTGCGATTACCTTCCTTTGCCTGCCACAATCCGGTGGGATTCGAGGTGTCAGTTTGGCGGTCGATGGCGGCCGAATGCGTTCCATTTGAGGTGAAATCATGACGGGTGAATCACTGACGCCAGAGCAGGCTCATGAACTGCTAGAGTTGATGTCAAAGGGCGACGGTTTTGACCAAGGCATGGACTCAGGTACTGCGCTCACTCTGGCTGATATTGCATTGCAAATTGGTCAACCTCAACGCGCGGAAGCCCTCATCTCACATGCGATCGATCTGGCAAAGGAAAATGAGGACAAAGATCAACTGGCTTGGGCGTTGTTGACCAAAGCCCGAATCACCAACGATGGGGAAGCGTTAGCAGAAGCGGACGAGTGGGTCTCAATCAGCGAAGATGACTGGTTGCGCTCTGCCTACAACAATCAATGCGGAATTCATGCACTTGAATCGGATGATATTCCGGCTGCCAAGGCTGCATTTGCACAAAGTTTGGCCCTCAAAGAAATGTTGGAAGATGTGGTAGGTCAAGCCAATACATTGTACAACCTCGGAGAAATTTCACGAGGTGAAGGAAACCTTGAGCAAGCCAAAGCATTCCACGCGAGATGTGTCGACCTGCTAGAGGAATTGGATGACAAGAAGGGCATGGTCAATGGACTAGCAATTCTTGGTCATTTGGAAGCGATGGAAGGCAATATCGATGGTGCGATTATTCACTATGAAGCTGCACTTGAAATCGCTGAACCTGAAGAGGACTTTGAGGGCGCAGTTGTCGCGCGTTGGGGACTTGCAGAAATGGCACGGGCCATGGAGGACACAGACCTCGAACTCCAGCATCTAACGCAGGTGATGACAGGTTTCATGCAATTGGGTCGAACGACCCCCGAACCCATCAAAGATCGACTGAACGAATTGGCTGACGCCTTACATGGGGGCCTTTGAATGGAGTTTGATGTGTTCTTTTCCATCTCACAAACTCCGGATGCGGCCGGTACATTTCCCGATGAAACCACGATGTACTCAAATTATCTTGAACAATTGCAAGTTGCGGATGAACTGGGTTATGGTGTCGCATGGTTGGCACAAGCACACCTTTCCACTGAAGTTCAGAAGCAAAATCGTAACCCCGTCATTCCTCACTGGCAAGGAGAAGTGGGATTATGCACAGACTTCTTCCAATTGGCCCTGCTATCGATGGAGAAAACAAATCGGATTGAAATCGGTAGTGCTGTATTGTCGATTCTAGCGAATGGTGGTCCCATTGCAGTCGCCGAAAGGATCGGAAACTTCTGTGCCTTGCAAGAAGTACGAGGAGATTCGCGTAAACTGAACGTTGGATTCAGTGCGGGGCGATTTCAATTCATGGCGGCTCCTTACGGGATCGTTCCGCGGAATGGACTCGAAGAGGCGGCTTGGTCTGCACTTCGTGGCAAAATTTTCTGGGAAGCGAGTGAAATCATGCTACGACTGATCCGTGGCGACACGATTTGCTCGGATGATATTCGGGAAACCATTCTCACACGCGAAGATTTCTCCTCAGATGCGGATTGGAAAGCAGTGCAAGATGCAAATGGTAGCGGTGATTCAGAAGTCAAAATCCCTCGCCGCTACGTCTTCGAAGACATCAAATCAGTCCCTCAGGAATGGAATCGAGAGAAGTTGAATCTGGTTCTGGGTAGTCATCAACCTGAATTGCAAGTCTATGTCAACCAATTCATGCCCGTGCAGGTGTTCAACCTCAGTATTACTCAACCCGATGTGATTGAAGCCACGCATGAGCGAATGCAAAAATCGTACCAAGGTGAATGGCAGAGAAGAATGATGCCGAGAACGGTGATGGTTTTCCTAAACGAGGAAGATGGATTGACTGACGAAGAGAAGATTGCAGCCGCAAAAATCGAATCCGAAGGTGCACTATCCTCTTACTGGTCGGCACTTGAAGGAACATTAGATCCAAACAAAATTGCCAAAGCAGCCAACAATGCAGTGATTGGAAACGCCAAGGAAGTTGCAGCGCAAATCAAGGAACGTTTCCATCCAAATGATCGACTGATGTTGTGGTTCGATTTCTTCCGACATGATTCAGAACGAATCTGTCGAGACATGCGTGCATTCATGGACATGGTCGTTCCGCTGGTCAATGGGAGTGATGCTTGATGGTTGAACAACGACCTTCCTCGGTGGCACCTGGGCGACCCGGCTCATCGGTATATCCAACATCTCCCATTTCAGACGGTGCCAAAGGAATTGCTACGGGAAGAGATGTCGAGTGGGAACCACTTGTAGATTTTCGAAGAAATGATGTCAGTGAGAATACCATTCATGGTGCTATAGCATGGGCTCACGGCACAGAAATCATCCACTCTTTTGGCGGCAACGTCCTTTGTTATGGTCGCAGTATGATGAAACCCATTCTAATGAAAGCGTTTGTTGATGTGCTTGATCCAGTATTGAACAGTAAACAGAAAGCAATTGCATGTTCATCTCACAATGGAGATACCGAACACGTTGCGACCGCTCAATCCATCCTCACTGAATCCGAATGGGGATTGATGCAGTGTCCATTGGATGTACCCTTGATTCAGTTTGGACGACAAGTTCGAAGGCCCAGGCGTTGGTTCCACACTTGTTCAGGAGAACACGCCGCTATGTTGCGAGCCCTGCGTCTCAAGGGTTTCAATCGGGCTGGATACACATTGCCGCAATCAGATTGGTTCGCACTATTCCTAGATTCAATACGGAGATTGATGGGTGAACCCAATTGGGAGCCAAAGCGTGTTGCTAAGGATGGATGTGGCCTACCAACCGTATCCAACACGGTGAATGAGTTGGCAGTCATGTTTGCAGGACTGGCTTCAGAAAAAGATCAGGATTGGATTTGGGAATCAATGTGTAAACATCCCGACTTGGTCGGCGGCTTCAATCGATTGGATTCGACCATTATCAAGGCCGGCGAAGGAATGGTGCTGGCCAAAGAGGGAGCCGATGGTTTGTTGGGCCTCTCTGTGATTCACGAAGATTACCCTAAAGGCCTCGGAATCACGATAAAAATCGCTCATGGGTGGAACTCTCAGGCCACTTGGTATGTGGCTCGTGCAGTTTTGGGAGTCCTTGGAATTGAATTGCGTAATCCGTATCCACTTCATCGGCAAAAGGCATTCATTGTTCCCGGTGTTGTTCCGCCAGAACATCTCGACCGATTGGAACGTGTCGTGACTTGGGATGAGTGGGATCCAAACTCAGACCGGTGGTTGTATGATTGGCGGAAATATTCCAACCCATTTACCGGAGAGGGAAGTCATGAGTGATGTTGTCGAACTGTCAAATTTCATCGCAGGTCAATGGCAACCCCCTCAGTGTCAACATTGGATTGAGAATTTCTCCCCTGCCACCGGTGAGCACATCGCAAACATTCCTTGCTCATCTTCGGAAGACATCGATTTGGCTGTAGAGGCAGCGTTGGATGCTGCCGAACAGTGGAGTCAGTTTAGCATCAATGAACGAGCTGATTGGTTGGAGAAAATCGCAGATGAACTGGAACAAAGAACCGATGAAATCGCCCAACTGGAAAGTCTCGATACAGGCAAACCGATCACCCTCGCTCGGAACGTTGATGCGGCCCGTTCCGTTGCAAATTTCCGATTTTTCGCAAATCAAGGTCGTGAATTTGAATCTGAAATTTTTGAAATGAGTGATGCAACCAACCGCGTACTGTACAAGCCGGTTGGGGTTGCGGGTCTAATCACACCCTGGAATTTACCGCTCTACTTGCTTTCTTGGAAGGTCGCCCCTGCATTGCTGATGGGCAATACCATCGTTGCCAAACCATCGGAAATGACTCCGATGACGGCTTCGCTATTGGCCGAAGTCATCGAAGACGTTGGTTTACCACGCGGGGTGTTCAATCTAGTTCATGGAAATGGTTTGGATGCGGGTGCACCTCTGACCGCACACCCTGATATCAACCTCATTTCTTTCACGGGAGGAACAGCAACCGGACGTGAGGTTGCAAAATCTGCAAGCTCGGGTTTCAAGAAATTGAGTCTGGAACTCGGTGGAAAAAATGCCACCATTATTCGTGAAGATGTGGACATTGAATCCATGATGCCCGGCATCGTCCGTGCATCGTTCTTGAATCAGGGGCAGGTTTGTCTGTGTGGATCAAGAATACTGATTCATGAATCGATTTACGATGTCTTTGTCGAAGCTTTTCTCAACGCTGTCAACGACATGATAGTGGGAGACCCTGCCGATGATGAAACAGAACTCGGTGCATTGATTTCAGCGGCACATCGTGACAAAGTCATGTCTTACATCGATCTTGCAGAGGAGGAAGGTGGAGACATATTGTGCGGCGGTGGCCCCCCCGTTGGGATTCCAGATGCATTTGCAAACGGATTTTGGATTTCGCCTACAGTCATCGATGGACTGACACCCGATAGTCGATGTGCGACAGAGGAAATTTTCGGACCTGTCGTGACACTGCATCCATTCTCCGATGATGGTGAAGCCATTGAGATTGCAAACATGACCGATTACGGTTTGGCAGGTTCAATTTGGACCCAAGATGTCGATGCAGGATCTCGTATGGCTGAACAAATCGAATCTGGGATGGTCTGGGTCAACTGCTGGTTGCATCGGGATTTACGCGTCCCATTTGGAGGCGTGAAGCACAGTGGTGTTGGCCGTGAAGGTGGACGATGGAGTCTCAGTTTTTTCTCTGAAGCGGTGAACATCTGCGTCAAGAGAGAATGATGCTCATTGCCCATGAACCCATGAACATCCCAACCAAACCCCCGACACCCAACCAGAGTCCAGTTCTGAATGGTTGAACATCGTATTTCCACTGGTAGGTTGAAACAAATACCCAACCCAAGGTAACGGCGATAAACCAAAGTGCGCAAAGTAACAGGCCCAGTCCACAAATCTGAGGAAGAAAAACAACAATCACGCCGGCCATTACACCATACCGCATCTCCTTCGGATCTCCCCATTCTATGGGGATGGTGAACATCAAAATTGAAGACAGAATGATGAGTGTAATCCAAGAAAAAAGTAATGGTGCGATATCGGCCAGGAATTTCTCTTCAAAACCGAATATAGGGGCGATTTTGAATCCAATCGCTGCAGATAACAGTCCGACCATCGGTGGGATGGCGAACAGTCTCAATGGTGGATTCTCCCACTTCATTGAACCGTCGCTGGGCACTCGACCTATCACGATTCCCTTGGCACTGGTTTCAAATGCCGCCTTCCTTTGGAAGGCGTGATGACGAAGGGAGAGATTGTCCTTGGATGCTTGGCACCGCATCCACCACATTTGGTCTATGCTGAGAACCCAGATGCAAACGAGCCCATCAGCGAAGGAGGTTGGGAAGCCCTTCGGTGGGGATATGCTCGATTGGCCCGGAAATTGAAAACCATCGATTATGATGCAATGGTCATCTTAACACCACACTGGCAGACTTACATTGGGACACATTTCCTAGGCTGTGATGCCTTCAAGTCACTCTCAGTCGACCCGATTTTCCCGAACTTGTTCCGGTACCACTACGATCTCAAAGTAGATGTTGAATTGTCAGAAAAAATGCGCGAGGTTGCTGAAGAATCAGGCATTATCACCAAAATGATGCGCAATCCAGATTTCAGAGTCGATTACGGAACCATCACTTCTTGCCATCTGCTCAATCCAGACTGGGACAAACCCGTCGTGACGATTAGTAGCAATCGCAATCGCCACTACTACTCGGTTGAAGTCATGAATGAACAAGCCATTGCGCTTGGAAAAGCGTGCAGAAAGGCGATTGAAGAAAGTGGAAAAAAAGTGGTCTTGATTGCCAGTCACAGCCTGTCACATCGCCACTTCACGACAGAAGCCCCACTTCCTGAAGACATGAGTCGAGAACACATCTACAACCACAGCCAGTATGTTTGGGACATGAAAGTCATTGACCTCATGCGGCAAGGAAAGATGCAGGAATTCATTGATCTAATGCCGGAATTTACCGAACAAACCATCGCCGAAACTGAAGGAGGAGGTTTGACCTGGATGATGGGTGCCATGGGCATGCCTGATTTCCCAGCTGAAATCTACGGTTATCAGTCCGTGATTGGAACGGGGAACGTTGTCGCGTGTTGGGACCCCAATGATGAGACGCGGGAGTTGGTTCTTTGAGTGAGGAAGAAGACCCCGTTCTTTTTGGCCTGTATGTCCCCCCTCACCCACACCCACTCCTAGCCCCTGATCAAAACAAAGGGTGGGGCGAATTGCGCGCCGCCTATGATGAATGTCGTCGTCGAATCGAGGAAAGTGAGGCGGACATCATCATCGTTTATTCAACCACTTGGCCGAGTATTGTTGGACACCAATTTCAGGTTCAGCCTGAACCGGAATGGGTCCATGTCGACGACGATTTTCACTTCCTGGGTTCGATGCCATACAAATTCAAAATGGATGTAGAATTTGGTGAAGGATACAGAGATGCTGCAGAAGCTCGAGGGCTGCATGCACGAACCGTCGCATACCACGGATTTCCAATCGACACGGGCTCTGTCGTCGCCCTGAGCTTGCTGAATCCGGATAACAGGATTCCAGCATGCATCGTTTCAAGCAACATGTACGGCAACCGATCCGAAACGATTGTTCTTGGTAAGGCGGCTAGAGATGCACTCAAAGCTCAAGGAAAGAAAGCCGTGATCGTTGCAGTCTCAAGCCTTTCAAATCGGATGTTCACCAAACACGTTGAACCCGAAGATGATCGAATCCATTCTGCCAAGGATGAAGAATGGAATCGCAAGATTTTGGAGTTTTTCGCGGATGGTCGTCTTGAAGATCTGAGCCAATTGAGTCGAGATATCCATGGACAGATTCGTGTGCAAAAAGTGGTTGCGTACAAGCCGGCTTGGTGGATGGCAGCAACCATGGGCCAACACAACAACTACGATGGAGAGGTGCTCGCTTACGCGGCTTTGCATGGCAGCGGTGGTGCTGTGATTCAATTGACCCCATCCAAGGGCTCATTTGGGGACAAAGAGTTTGATGAAGACGATGTAGAATACTATCGTGGTGATCGAAATGTACTCGACTCCGGCGCAGGAGACATGGATGCCCCCGGGGGCGTGGACGGCCCTTTAGATGAGGCCGAAAGGTCAGAAGAGGGTTGGAGAAATCCGATTGAAGTAGTAGATGATTTGTATGATGAATATGGATCTGCCATGATTTCTCAAGCAGGAGGCGCATTGGGTGCCGCTGCTGGTGCTGCAATCGCTGGTCCAGTTGGTGGAATGGCAGGGAACATTGTCGCCAAGAAAACCGTTGGCAAATGGATGAACAAAGATGGAGCGATTGTTGCAGAAAATGCACCTGGGGCCGTCGGGGCATATCCACATGCTAGACGAATGGGGAACTTGCTGTTCATCTCAGGCGTTGGTCCACGTAGTCCAGTGGACAATTCAATCCCTGGAGGACCCATTGAAGATGAAGATGGCAATCCTTTGGAATATGATATCAAAGCGCAAACTGAAGCGTGTATCGAAAATATTCGAATCATCCTAGAAGCATGTGAAGCCGATTTGAATGACGTGATTGACGTCACCACATTCTTGGTCGATATGAAGCGGGATTTCAAAGGTTACAATGAGATTTATGCAAATCACTTTGAAGAAATTCAGGCCACTCGGACAACGTTGGCCATTCAGGCCCTCCCAACTCCAATTGCGGTGGAAATGAAAGTCATCGCAAAGGCCCCTTGAGACGAATTCTAAGATACACAGTATCTTATGCCGAATAGACACCCAAGTATCATGGATAAGCCTTCGAGCCTCGTAGATTTTGTCTACAGGCCGATTGAGGTGTTGTCAGATACACTGGAGCGTAAGCTTGGGTTGGCCTCTGTAGTCATCATTTCTCTCTCAGCCATGCTGGGTTCTGGATTCTTCGTATTGCCCGCACTGGTCATGCTCGACTTGGGTGGAGGCGAGGTCCCACTTGCAGGGATTTGGTTGGCGTACTTGCTCGCGGCAATTGCCATTCTTCCGGCTGCGGTTTCCAAAGGTGAATTGTCCACAGCAATGCCATCATCGGGAGGTTCATACGTCTACATTGAACGAACCTACGGCCCATTGATGGGAACGGTTACAGGAATCGGACTCTGGGGCGCTTCAATGTTGAAATCTGCATTTGCATTGATTGGATTTAAGGCCTATCTTTGGGTTCTTGAAGAATTGTTGGGTGTCAGCATTAACATCGAGATTGCAGCACTGATTTTGCTTGCAATGATTGTCGGTGTTAACGTTCTTGGAGTCTCGAAAATTAAGAAAGTGCAAACTCCAATCGTTCTATTGATGGTCATTTTCATGTTTGTTCTGAGTGTTTGGGCGATGCTCACGATGGAACTCGATTGGGGTGCTGCATTTGGCACCGAAGCCTTTGGAGGCACATGGGACGAAGTATGGAAGAACGTGGCTCACTCGACAGCGTTCGTGTTTGTTGCTTATGCTGGCGTGACGAAGATTGCCGCGGTCGGTGGTGAAATCAAGAACCCTAGTCGAAACATTCCGTATGGAATTTTACTCTCATTGCTAATCTCTTGTCTGCTTTATGTCTTCATCACCATCGTCATGGTCGCCGCTGTATCGCCCGAATCCTACATGAATAGCGCGGGCGAGGCGCGAGAAGATCCAGTATACATCTTCGCGGAGGAGATTGGGGGTTACACTGTCGGTGTAATCTCAGCAGTTTTCGCTGTAACGGTCGTTACATCGATGGCATTGGCGGGGATTATGGCGACTTCACGATTCCCATTCGCCATGGCTAGAGATAATTTGTTGCCAAGATCATTGGAAAATGTGCATACAAAATATCAAACTCCACATTTGGCAATATATGGTACGGGAATCGCAATGGCGCTATCGATTACATTCCTACCTGTACACGATATCGCAAAACTCGCATCAGGATTCAAGATTATGATCTTCATCGTCATCAATAGTTGTGTAATTATTCTTCGCAGGGCATCGCCCGCACACTCATGGTATCAGCCCGAATGGAAATCACCAATGTACCCATATATCCAAATCTTTGGCATTGTGAGTGGTATTTTCCTGTTATATGTCATGGGATTGATGGCCGTTTTGGGTGGACTCGGCTGTTGTTTGTTAGGAGTAATCACTTACTATTCGTATGGGAAATCCCGTGCCCACCCGATGTTAACTCCATGGCGAACGGTTCGTACCGAATTCACCAATGCGACTCAAGCGGAACGTGAAAAGCGGTGGTTGGTATTCCATACCATGGCAGGCTGGGCAAGTCCCCAGCACCTGACTGAAAGTGAGTTTGCCCATGCAATGGGCATTATTGCTCCACAATTCAGTCGATTCCATGTTCGAAACCTGTTCCATGAAATTGACACCAATGGAAATGGCGTGATCGATGTTGATGAATTCCTCAATGGTATTGATTCGGCTCTCAACGAGGCTGAATAGCCCTGTTTTCCTCGCCGTGCCCTTGAAGGCTAATGCGCAACTCGCAATTGATGGAGGAGTACCATGTCGATTGCAGGGAAGGCGATGAAAATCACCACCAATACGCTGCAAGAGATGAAAAGAGCGGGTGAAAAAATCACCATGCTTACCGCATATGATTATTCCATGGCACGCATCTTAGACGGTGCAGGAATTGATGTGATTTTGGTTGGCGATTCAGCTTCAAACGTGATGGCTGGTAATGATACAACCGTTCCCATCACATTGGATCAAATGATTTACCATGCACAGTGTGTTGTGAATGGAGTGGATCGAGCTCTAATCGTTTGCGATATGCCGTTTGGAAGTTACCAAGGAGATTCGAAACAGGCGCTGAACAGTGCAATTCGAATCATGAAAGAATCCGGTGCACATGCAGTGAAATTGGAAGGAGGTGCCGAGATTGTCGAATCAATCGAGCGGATTCTGACCGCTGGAATTCCGGTAATGGGGCACTTGGGACTTACACCTCAATCCATCTACAAGTTCGGCACATACTCTGTACGGGCGCGAGAGGAAGAAGAAGCGGCGAAACTCATTGAAGATGCAAAGCTACTGGAGAAGGCCGGTTGCTTTTCCATTGTCCTTGAGAAAATCCCTGCGGAACTCGCAGCGAAAGTGACTGCAGCAGTGAACATCCCAACCATCGGGATTGGTGCCGGATCCGATGTAGATGGACAGGTATTGGTTGTTCATGATTTGATTGGATTGACACATGAGTTCAACCCACGATTCCTTAGACGTTACCTCAATCTCTACGACTCCATGACTCAGGCCGTCAAGGATTACATCCAAGATGTACGAACTCAAGATTTCCCAAACGCCGATGAGCGTTATTCTTGAGACCAACCACTGGCCTCTTCATGTCGCCAATGTGTGGGTTTTCCTTCTCGATCGAAATACCATCCGTCTTGACCGGGAGTGGTCCCAGGTAAAGGTCGAAGACTATGGCCTTCAACATCACGTGGACCCTCTCCTCGATGAATTTCTTGTTGCTGTTGAGTACACGCCTCTGCTTGACCCACCAAAGTGGAAGAGTCATCACCCCATCCACCTGACATCTCGCCCCACTCATCATCCGACTGACTTGACTCAGGTTCCAGTTCAGATGGTTGCGATACAACTGGAGATGGCTGAGAGGTCAATGGTGTGTGTTCGGTCACCGCAGGATTGGCCGTAGCCACTGCCGGAATGGGTTGAGGTTGAATGGTGGGAGACGGAACTTGGGTTATGGTTGGTAAAGGCATATCAGGAGCCGTAGAGGCAACGGGCTGAACTGGTGTCACATTGGCAGGTGAGGGAGGTGGAGACGATTGAGTGATTGTGGGATTCGGTAGAGATGGAAGTGTAGATTGCGCCGCTACAGGAACCTCTGAATCCGTTTCGGAATCCTCTTCAATTTCCTCACTGATTCGCAAGTCCAAGTGCTTGAATACCGCAACGAGGATTACAGAAATGAGGAGGATGATGAGTAAACTGAACGCGATAATGACCTGTGTGTTGTTCCCCCAGCCAAACCAGGTTGATTCAACTGAAATGAAATCACTACCTTCAGCGGGAGTCCCCACTGTAGATTGAACACGAGCATGAACAATCAGTTCGCCGGATTCCTTGATATCCAATTTCCAACCATCGGTATCACAATTTGCATCACCCGCATCGGTTGTAATCACTGCAGAACATTGGTGAATCGGCACAGGATTGCCGGATACGTCGTACCCTAAGATGTCAAATTGTATTGTTGTCCCTTGATCTGCTTCGGTAGGCAAATTCACTACAAGATAATCCAACGGACCCTGCAGAACATGGACAAGCAGTGTCCCTTGTGCTTGATTAAGGAAAACGGTGATGCTCACATCTCCAATCCCACTTGATGTGTAGGTGTAATGACCGGTTCCACCAACGGTTGCATTTTCGATGACACCGTAGCCGTTGAGAACAAACCAATCAGAAATAGGAGCATCGACTGGAATCCGATTCCCACTCTCATCAACCCCGTACAATATCAAATCCAGAGAGGTACCCGTGACGATGTTTAGTGGACCCGGGGGGACATTTTGTACTTCAATTTCAAGTTCAACGGGGACGCCAGAGAGGACTTCAACATCGATGGCTTGAACACGCCCAGCTGCAGTGACTTGAATGGTGTGTTGACCCACAGAATCTGGAACAAAAGTGATACCGTCTCCATCGGCAACAATTGCATTTGAGCTGGGACCTGATGTCACCGACCAATTCCAAGAATCGACGGTTACAGGATTTCCAGCGGCATCGAAACCATCGGCTTCAAGCAAGTAGAATTCCCCGATGTGCATACTGTTTGCCAACTGATTCAATTGGATGTGTGCCAAACGACCCGGAGTGACTGTCAAAGTCAATGAATCACTCATGCCCATGTCATCTTCGGCTTCAACAACCCAATCGCCAATTGTGCCAGCATCGAAATCAACACATTGACCTGTGAATGAAGATAGAGCGGAATCTGCAGAACCACCGGGGGCGGACCAGGTAGAGTTTGTCAGCCAACTGTTGCCCCTCTGATCATGTTGGTGTGCACAGAGATTGACTATGTCGTCAGATGAGATGAGTGCAGAATCATGAACAATTGACAATCCAATGGCGACCCCACGAGAAATATTCACAGAAACCGAATCAGACCACTCCCCCCAATTGACTTCAATCGACATTGCACCGGTTGGGCCGGGAGTTACGATTGGGGGGGTACCATCATTTGGCAAGGAGATGACCATACCTTCAGGCAGTGACCAGTTTGCATAAGGGATATTTGGAATCCAAGAATTGCCAAATTGGTCTCGCATAATGGGTGTGACCTCAAACGAATCATCGGCAGTATGGTTTTCTTGAGTCGCAGATAGTTCAAACGTCAATGGAGCGCCGGGTTGAACATTGACAGACAATGTTGTTTCAACATCGCCGTTGCAAGCGGTCACGGTTTGTGAGCCGACAGTTTGGGGCGACCAACGTGCTTGCCCCCCACCAAAATTCTGAACCGAGCCCGAGGTAGAGGTCCATGCAATGGGAACGTTCAACTGAGTTCCCGCAGAGTTGTACGCTGTTGCAGTGATATTCAATGCTTGATCGGCGGGCATTGAAAGCGGGCCGCTTGGATTGAGGGCGATATGATCGACCGAGGAATCTCCTGTGGCTGAGCAAGTACGAGCAGACGTTGCAGAATGAACCGGCGTAAGTATACTCAGAATCATTGTAAGCAATAAAATTGAGGTGAGACGCTTCATTGTAACCGACTCCACTGTCCTGATTCATCCACTTGCCAATACTGAGCTTCACCTTGTGCTGTTTGATACCAACCGGTTTGTCCTTGCACTGTACCTTCCATCGCCGACAGTACTCCATTTGAGGCTGGTTTGACTTGTCCATCCGGTTTGGGTTCTTGGATCATGTTTTGAGTGGCATTTTCCATCGACCGAATACGCTCTTGCTGTCGTTGGTAGTTTCGACGTCGCATAGAGCGTCTGGAAAGTTGGCGATTCTGAGGTTGCGCTTCGACTTCAGGTGTCGATTCGATATCGAAATCCATCTCAAACTCATCTTCCCAATTTGAATCATCCTCGTTACTTCGAAGGATAAAGAGTAGAATACCAATCATCAAAACAGCCACAGCAAAGCCACCGATTAGCATCTGTCCAGATTGGCTACCTGTGAATTTGTCAACACCTGTTGGATTGACATCGATGTATGTCACTGCGGACCACTGCTCGTATCGAATGGTTACTTTTTGATCATCACCCGGCTCTTCCAAATCAAGATACCAGAAAGGCCCGCCATCATGGCGAACAGAGCCAATTTCGGTATCGAATACAAACTTGGAGGGTTGCATGGCTACAGCATTGCCTCCATAATCAACCAGACTTACTTCTAGGGACAATGAATCGCCTTGATCACCGGCACCACTGTGTTGCCCAACCCTTAGCGAACGAGGTTCGCCAGTGACAACTTGTAGGGTAAAGCTCCCATCTGCGGTTCCATTGAAGACTCCAATGTCCCAGATACCTTCACCAAGTCCTTTCACATCATAGACACCAATCTCAGTGGTCTCTTCAATTTCCAGTGAATTGTAAGGCAAATCCCATTCCACGGGCCACGGCTCTTGATTGCCTGAAATATCGACAGCATAGGTCGTGAGGGTGAACAAATCACCACTCGAAACGACGCCTTGAATCGGAGTATCAATCTCAACTTTGATTTCGTGAGGAATGCCCTGTTCAACATAAATTCTGGACCGTGCGGTTCGACCCGCAGCATCTACTTCAATCAGATGATCTCCGGTGGACGTTGGTTGCCATATTCCCCCAGACAATCGAAGTTGAGGTGTGACGTCAATGCCATCAACACTCCAATTCAATTGGACACCAGTGATGATGTTTCCATCTGCATCGCTCAGAACCGGGTTTAGATCAAAGGCATTGTCTGCAGAAATGGTTGAACCATCTCCTGCCAGTAATATTCTGGCCAAACGACCTTGTTTCACTTCAATCGAAAGTTCTGCGGAAAACATCCCCTCAGAGCTCGAATGCGTGGCAACGACTGTCCAGATACCGGCAATTCCACCCACAAAGCGAACGCCGTCAATGTCGGATACCAGTGAGGATGAAGCCTCGGGTTCAGCCATCGACCAATCGGCGGCAATGGGCCATCGATTCCCACGTAAGTCCTCAGCCTGTAGGATGAGTACGGATTGATCATCAGCAGTCAAAATATCAAACTCAGTATCAATCCAAACACGTGAAATGGCACCGTTTACCACCGTGATATCGACCCATGCTTGTGCACCTTCGGCTTGCGCCGATATTCGCCAAACTCCAGCTTGACTGGGCAACCATTCTACAAATCCATCATTGACTCGGAAATTACCACTTTCTGCGGACCAATTTTCCAAAGGCAACAGGACAGATACATTGTTTCCAACACGGTCTATCCAACGCAAATCCAGTGGAATGGCTTCATCAGCACTGACGGTTCGATTTGGACCAATAATTTCCAGCGTATTGACCAAACCCGGCTCGACATTGACCCAACCGGTCCCGTAGGCACCCGTACCACTGGTGACATTGATTTGCCATGAGCCTACATCTTGACCAACATAGTATCCAGCCGAATCAATCGAACCTCGCTCTGCAACCCAATCTAGACCCGCCGCTGCTGATTGAGGAAGGACATTCCCCAATCGGTCTTGGACTACGACAGGGATTTGAATCCCTATACCTGCCCGGGCCGTGAAATTTTCAGGGAGAATAATAATTGCAGCCCCGCCCACCGAGACACTCACATTGGAGATTGCAACGTGGTTTCCCCACTGAGCCGCAACTGTGTGGGTGCCTGTTTCTGAGGGTGTGTACATCCCATGTTGATCAATGACGCCCGAGGAGGTTGACCAACTGTAGCTTAATCCATTTACTGAATTTCCATATTGATCAACACCATGTGCGATGATTGGAATCGTATCATCCACAGTAATTGAATAGTTTTCGACCGCCATAGCAATCGTCAATGGTGCACCGGGGTTCACCAAAACTTCCTGTTCCCCTTGCACGGTACCACCTGCAGCAGAAACGGTGGCTATACCCGATTGTGTTGCAGACAGGCGACCACTACCATCGATAGAACCGGATGAAGTAGACCATGACACACCTGCATTGATGACTTCCCCTCTCTCGGAACGAATGGTCGAAGAAAAATCGAGAGTGCTATCTGCATCCGTCACACCCAACTTCGGAGAGATATCAATCCAAGATGGATTGTTACTCAATAGAGTCGGGTTCGACCAGCGGAATCTGATGTCGACAACAGGACGCAGTGATGGTTGATTTGATTCCGATGAATGGAAGGTGGCAACACCTGATTCACTGCCATATCCGGGAGTCAACAAGACACCAACACGTGAATCGGGGCTCGTCAATTGCTTGTATTGTGCCAGTTCCACAGATTGAGTAATATCAAACCGAACTTCACTAGAGTTACCTTCGACTCGCTGTTGATCTTGCTTCGCACCACTGTCTGAGTTCCCAAGCGCCCCACCTTGATACCATTGAGAAGCCCCATTGCGATTCACCCATGAAGCATATTGGATTTCCCAACCCTGGAGATGTACATTCCATGCTTGTGCATCTACAGGACCAGTAGATGATGCAAGATACACTTGCAAAGTGGCACTCTCGATGGTTGCGTTGAGGGGGAAACCAGCAGAACTCAAATCGAATCCAAGCAAACTGTTTCGTATATCCTGTTGATTAGTATTCCATCCAACTTCTAGATGCGATAATGAACCCAATGGATTCGTCGGATTCCGACTGTCTAAGGTGGCATCTAGATCCACAGCATATGTGACGTTCCAAGTTCCATCACCGTTGTCGGTCAGAGTATTATTTGTCAGCATTGGATTCATTCTAGGGCTGAGATTTTCAGAGCAGGGGATACCCATTGCAGTGACTTGGATTACCAGCAATGCGACTAGGAGGGCCGCATGACACGCACTGGAGTTTGCAACTCGCATCAAACCGTGATGTAACAGACATCTCTTGAAGGGTACCCTGAGCCGTCCGCCTACGGCGGACGGCTCAAATCAGTGATTTTCTACTCTGTCCACTCAAACCAGTTCTCGGGAATATCTTCCATTCCTGGCTCTAAGCACCACCAAGTCCCGGCATCGTCCTCATACCACTTGGTACCGTCTTCATCAATGGTGATACCATCGTCTTCAGCAACGTATTCTTCCTCAACAGCAGGTGCACTGTATGACTCACTCGGAGTGGAAGGAGCTTGTGGAATGTCTTCGTAGTCATCGTCAAAGTAGTCGTCGTCGTATTCATCGTCACGATCACCTCGACGCATGAGCACGATTACGATTGCGAGAACACCGAGCAATAGAGCAATCATTGCTACCAAGCCGACCCATGACCAAGGTGAATTGGCTTCGAAGAATCCACCCATGGTACCCTCAACCGAAATTGAAAGTGGATCATCGCAAATTGTGCCACCTGAACCGGAGCACACTTGGACAGAATTTGCACCCTCATTGAGCATGTAGACTTCCGCAGTTGTTCGACCGTCACCGGTAAGGGAGATTTGGTTCAAATCATCGCCGTCTTCAGGGATGAAGATTTGCAATTCCTTTGTCAGGGGTACAGGATTGTCAAATTGGTCAAACCCTTCCACTGCAATCGAAATCGTAACCTGTTGCTCAACGGCGAGGGAGACCCCCTCGAGGGTACCAGGTGCACTGGCAACTGCTGATAGTTTCGACAATGGGCCATGATCCACGGTAATGTTCCAGGTACCTGAACAAGTGCCACACGAGCCTGCACTGTAAGTGAGAGTGTAGACTTGGTTGATCTTTCCAAAGAAGCGATAGTTACCGATTTCCAAGAGTGGATTTGAACTGGCATCACGAATATGTTGTTCAGTGACAAATCCATTCGTTGCACTGGTCCAGGCCACAGCACTGGTCTGGTATTCGTTACCATCTGAGTCCATAACCCAGATCTCAACTAAAGGATTGATTTCAGGATCTGCAATAACTTGTGTCGATTCCAAGTTTGTTGCATTTCCGGATTCATCACCTGAGGCAAATGCCTTGTGCCAAACGTGAGCTACTTCACCGACTGTAACAGTTACAACCGAATCGGAAGTGACCCCTTGGGCACCTACGGCACAAATCGTATACTCACCCACAAGCGTTGCGTCCCACAGATAATTGGCATCGCGCATTTCAATGGAAATCTCAGTCCAGTCTGAATTTGGCAATATTGCTGAAGAACAAGACAGTGGGGTGGCTTCATCAGTCGATTCCTTGAGGAACCACTGCAGACTTTCTTCAGGCAAGTCGTTTCCATGTGCATCTCTCGCATCTGGACTCAAGTCAAATGAATCATCGGCAGTAATGGTCGCATCTTCAGAGGTTGAAATTGAATGCAATTGCCCGGGAAGAACAGTGAAAACAACTGAATTGGCGACTTGCTGTGTCCCAATACCTGGGACATTGAATTCATATCTCACGTTCACGGTCCAATTACCGACCAAAACCGGTTCAAATATTGCAGTTGGACCCTGTGGTGTCAACCAAGAATCTGCATTTGAATCAGCGACCGACCAGATGGCCGATACCGTCCACTCGTTACCGTCTGCATCAGCAACATATGCGTCCAAGCTTCCCATACTTCCTGAACTGATGAGGATCAGATTTGCGGGGTCGTTATTGTCAGGACGAGCATCAATTTGAACCGGAAGACCGTGCTCAACACTCATTGGAATGACAACTTCAAAGCCTTCCAAAGTGGCCTTGACCCAGGATGAACCTTGGTTACCTGCATCCCAAGTTGAAGGGGGTCCAACTTGGAATTGGCCATTCAACCATGTCCAACCCGCAATCGGTAGATCAATTGATTCGCGATTGTCCTGTACATCAATTCGAACGACAGTGAAAGTGACTTCATCATCTGCTGTCAAGTATATACTTTCTAATGTAGGAGAACTGGTGACGATGATGGTGTTGGTTGGTCCTACAGCAGTCACCTCAAGTTCTGCGATATCACCGTAAGTCACCCCGATACTGGTGCTGCTTGAGATTCCAAGATCGCTATCCACCCAGATGCCCCAGTTTCCAATTTGGTCGCCCGTGAATGCACCGGATGCATTGTCCATAGCTCCATTCTCTGCGCCCCAGGTGAGCACACCACCTAGACTACTGTCCATCTGGTTTCCACGCTGGTCGAACACGTTGACAGCAAAGTTAGTCGTATTCCCTGCTTCAATTTCTGACGCTGCGATGATTTCAAAGTAATTTGGCGCCCCAACGGTGACAGTGATTGGAACCGAGATGGTTGGTTGGAATGACCAAGTCGCATTCAGATATTGCTGCCCTGTAGTCCATGGTGTCCATGTCACGTCACTGGTAATGGGTGTGGTGAGAGTCAAACCCGTCGACAATGTACCATTGCTAATCTCAAGATTGATTGTTTGCCCAGGCACTTCATTTCCGTTGGAGTCGATGACCTTGATCTGGTTCAAGGTGAAGGTTTCATCAGCGGTCAAAGTAATCGCAAGAGGGACGATGACCAACTGGATTGGAGAACCTGCTGTAACCGTGATATTCACGGCTTCAACCACTTGTCCGTAGGCTGCATAAATCGTCACTACTCCGGACTGATCTGGTGTAAAATATCCACTACTGTCAATGGTTCCATCCGTACAAGACCACAGGACATCTCCAGTCAAGGTGTTTCCATTCGCATCCATCAATGCACCACTGAATTGGACTCCAGTATCTGCGTCAGTAGACGATGGGCCAGAAAGGCTGATTGAATCAACGAGCGTGTAGTTGAACAACAACTTCGGCTTATCCGATGACGGGGATTCACTGGATTTCACGTCAACAAGCATGTGTCCGGCATTGGTTGTACCCATGATGACAACAGTGACTGTACCATTCATCGTGGTCATCGCACCACTGACATCAAAGTGTAACCAACCACCAGTGAATGTACTCATGACACGCACGGTATCCAAGGGCGTGGCAATGTAATCGACGCCCGCTTGTAACCCAGCAGCCGACCAGTTATTACCCGTCGAAGCCGCATTCCATGTCGCACTGGCTTCGTCAAAGTTTGGATTGATGACCGCATATACAGACAAATCGAGGTAATTGGCCAAACTGAGTTGGCTGATTTGATCTACATAGATTGACAGTTGTGCCGAGTGGGGGTTGACAGACATTTGGTCCAAGGGCATTTGACCCATGTCAATTTGATACAATGCATGACAGCGGTTTGCAGCAATCGAACCACAGCCTGTTCCGATATTGATTGTACTCTGTGTACCGTGACCTGCATTCACGTCACCTTCATCGAGGTAGGTATCCCATACTGGAAGATGTCCCAATGATGGAACATCTGAACCTTCTTGGATTGCAACCGAGTGCACATGGTTCCCAACATCTGTAATGTCAGGGTTGCCAATTCCAAAGGTCGATGGTACCGAACGTGGACCCGGAACAGAACCATTCAATGCCTGTACTGACCAGGTATAAATCTCCCCAACGGCCAAATCAAAACCAGGTGTCCAAGCGGATGGAATTGCAGAAGTCCCACCAATCATGAACCCTGAATTGCTGCTGGAATCCCAAGATTCGTAAGTTAGGGTGCTCGTCGCATTGCTAAGTTTGAGAATGTAACCTGTAGCATCGCTCAATGTATCCCATGTTAGAACGGGTCGGGTCTCAATTCCCAAGGTGTATTGGCCGACATCATAGACGACTTCTAGGTGATCAGGCGACAGCAGAGAAACCTGAGCTGGCGAACTTGCATTGTTTGGATTGTCTACATACTCGACAATCAATTCCGGTGCATAATCGCTTGATCCATCGGCCGAATTGAAGTAAATCGTACCCGTCCATGCGGTTTGCAAGGCCATGTTCATGACACCGCTTCCCGACCATGCATTTCGAGCGATATTGGTGACATCCCATTCGTACCACACACCTGCATTGGTAGAGGTTGAGGTCATTGATGAGGAGGAGGTACCATTGCACTGCGTGTTTGGATTGTAGTTATTCCAAGTTACATTCGATTCTCCAAATCCTGCACATTCGTGGATAGCGATGCTGTGTGCACCGCTTCCTGCGATACTTGACACGTACATGCGTAAGGTGACCGAGGTCGGCAGCATTGTAGCTGGATACGGATATTCTGCCAAATCAATCGACATCAAGCCTACCGCATCGTGGGCAGAGTCGGCTGGATCAAGGCCGACCGCGATCGAGGCTGAAGAACCGAAGTTGGTGGTCTGTCCGAAAGTGTTCGATGTGACATAACTGTCAGGCATTGTGGGCAACAGGCCCGTATCTTCGAATACTGCACCGCGCTGCATTGTGACGCTGAAATTACCCGCACCATCGTCGCTCCCTTGTTCATCCGGAACACGCGTTTGGAACATGTTCGACCAATTGCTGTAAACACCATTCTGAACTGCGCGAATTCGTAGATGGTTCCAGTGATCACCTTGGGCTTCACTGGCCGGAGTCCACAATGTGTGGTTGGTCAAATCGAACGTCGAGTTCATCCAGGTTGAAGGGTCACTTGAGTCATAAATCCAGGCATCCATGGTGAATCGCTCACTCAAGGAGTGCTGAATTTGCCAAGCGTCGATTGAGCTGGAACTCGGGTGAGTCCATGTAGACCACAATGGATCTGTAGGCATCGGCCGCAATGAGTTCGCATCCCAAGCAGTAAAGGGCCCATTGGAGGTTAAGTTGCTGACCCATGTGGGTGCGGCAGGCATGACTTGTGTACCTGCGCGATAGGTCAGTTTGAGGATGGGTCGAAGGGACTCGTAAATTCCCGTGGCATCCTCGTTAATGAATGCGTGGCGAGCGTAGAGATTCGGGTCTTCAGAGGCAAGCAACATGCTGAGAACGTCATTGCCACTGATGTGAGCTTGCTGCATCAATTGCGTAACGTTCCACGAATACCACCCGTTGCCACTAATGTTGGTGGAGACCGCGGGTACATCTGCGTCGTTAGCACCGTAGGCTCCCGGACTCTGCCAGGTATTGTTGGTCCAACACTGATTCCACGTCACTGTACTCTCAACCCAATTGCAGTGAACACTGGAGAGGGAGACATCGGTGTCATAGTTACTCGACCCACTGATTCGGTACATCTCGAGATGTGCTTCAACCACTTGCCAAGCATCACCATCCATAATGGGGACGTTGGAAATGTCAAATCGCAACAAAGAGCGTGATTCATGACCCGCGTTGGAGCAAGCCGGTCCACCGTTGGACAGCCCAACCGAGAGATAACTCGAACTGGAACCGTATGCTGCATTAGGATTGCATGAATCTATGTATGCTCCTTCTGCAACATCATAGGCATTCGTTGCCGAGTATGCATTCCCGTTGGTGAGTTCCACCCAATGATCTGTGGAGTTAATTGAATCACCAATGTCATTCGGAATGATGAAACTCTCAACAGTGGAACGCGGACCCATCATCCAGTCATTCACGGGCTGAACAAACCAAGAATACATCGAATCATGACTTGCAGCGAAGGCTCCGACTTCCAAATAAGATAAATTTTGCAAATCGAATAGAGTCGGGTGATAGTAACTGTTAGCACAACCAACACCATCCCAAATGTCTCCATTCTGGATTGCACAAATCATCCAGCCATCGACATTGCTTTGACCAGAATATGACCAATTGAATTCTGGACCATCTCCTGAAGTCATCACCGGATGTTCCCAGAGAATATCACCATTGGCGGGGCCAATCAGAGTGGCTGGGGCGGTGGGGAGTGCGGCTGTTCCATTCATCCATTCGAGGCGCAGAATGGGTTCATTGGCCTCGAATTGTGTTTCGGTACTGTGCAAAACCAGTTGATCACTTGAATACATCTCAGTACTAATCATCAATCCAATGGAATCGTCACCACGTGCAATCGCCGCTTGAGCTGCTGCGGTGAAATCCAGCGGTAGTTCAACACTATCGGAGACATCGTACTCGATGGAACTCCACTCAGCCCGATCTAGTGCGCCTTGCGCACCGACCGACGACCAGTTGTTCACTCCATCGTACGTCAGACCGGTTGCAGATTCGTCCCAATCTTGTAGAACTTCAAACATCGCAACTGAAGGCGTCGATGAATTGTTGGTTGCGACTTCAAAAATCAACTCTGCTCCTGTCAGACGAGCATTCGATGGAATCGGCAATGCCCCCGTCCCGTTAAGTGGAATCTCAATCAGCGCACTGGATGTTCCTGAGATGAACAATGTTCCATCCGAGGCGTGAGTATCGTTTTGGTAATTTGAATCCCAAGAAATCCATGTATCGGTAAATAATGGCAAACTGCCATCCGATAGTACATCGCCATGACCTACTTCGACTGCATACCAAGTGTCACCCAGGTGTTGTCCGCTGGACACGTCCAAATCGGGGATGACAAAATTAGTTCCAGCCGTCCACAACCCGATTTGACCGGTCGCGGAGATGCCTCGGACTCGCCAGAAATAGGATTCTCCCGAAGTCAAATTGCTGTTGAATGTAAACGACGTGCCACTGAAATCACCGGTATCAATCCAAGACGAAAACGTCTGAAGTGCGCTTGTGGAAAAACTGGAGGCTTCGTCAACTTGTACCTGCCAGCCATTGGCCGCGGTAACCCCGGTTTCATTCCACTCTAGCGTCGGTGTTTGATCTACCTCGAAGGTGTAATCTCCACTGAGAATCCATTCCCCATTGGCTGGGATCAAGTCGACTGGAACATTCGGTGCTGCGTTCGAACCATTGGTGTAAACGATGACAAGTTCGGGCATGGACCCACTTCCTCGATCGTAGAAAGAAACCGCGTTCCAACTCGATGATGTCAGGATGAAATCAATTTGTGAATCGGTTCGCATTGCGCTTTGAACTGCAGCAGTAACGTTCCATTCATACCAGGTGTTGCTGGCTTCAACGCTCACTGTATCTAGAGCTTGGACACGCTCAGTCCCACTTGCACCCGGAGCGTTCCAGGGTGTGTTACCATCTGTTGTATTCCAAGTTGCAGTTGATTCGCCCCATTCGTGTTCGCTACTCTCGTACATCGTCATTGGAATCGAGGACAAACTAATCCCCGATTGTTGCAATGTACGTACCCGCATGGTTGCCGAAACAATTGCAAGACCATGCGGCATTGCGTGTGTTGACAAATCACATCTGAGTAGAGCGACTTGGCTGCTAGAGATGGTCAAATCTTGACCATCAAGATTCATTCCAGATGCTGCACCACTTTCAAGTGTCAAATCCGCACACTCTGGCAGTGCAGAAGAGCTCTGAGTTGTTCCATTTCCATGCCGGAATCGCAATTCTTGCTCACCATTTCCGAGTGATGTTGAATTGATCTCTGAAATCAAAAAAGTATCTGCTGACCATGGCCCTTGTTCGCCATCCTCAATCATCAGCATCCTCCATTGATAGGTCTCACCCCAGTCCAAATTCCAATCTGAAGGGACCGTGAAGAAACCATTTGAGAGTTCAAATCCACTGTCTTCCCGACTATCCGCAGTGTAGGGAATGGATTCTCCGACCCCATCCCCAAACAGTTGGATGATGACATCTGGATCATCGCCATTGGAGTTTGAGACTACTGAGGTATCCCAAGCCAATGCTGGAGTCGTGGTGCTTTCCAATGCATTGAAAGCACCGACATCCCATGCAGCACTACCTGACAGAGGTTCGACAATGTCGGCATCAGATGTCGGAGTCGAATCACCCCATGAATAGGTCAAATCAAGGTGGGGGCGGTAGGAAATGGGCTCGTCACCGGTTGCGATTTCGATTTCTTCACCAGCCAATCCTTTACCGACGACAATGAAATCAAGATCACCTGTGTGACCATTTCGCAAGTATTCCTGAACAAATGAAGTGGCATCAAAGGTGAGCGTAGAGGTCCCCGTTTGGTTGCCATTGACCGTACCCAGAATCGCAACTTCATCGTCAAGAGTACCTTGGCCCCCATTATCCCATGTCAAGCCGTTGCTCTTGTTGCTGTAATCAAGTTCAGCAAACACATGTCCCGTGTTCGAGTCCATCAACATTACAGAGATCATCGGTTCGCCGGTTCGATCGGTACGGCGCAGATTCAGGGTTGCATCGTGAATGGTGACATTGTCGTGAATGGGGACTTGCTCCATGTTGACGCGGATGAAGGCATGCATGTTGCCTTCATTGGAATTGTTTGAATGACCAATTCTCATACGGAAATCATCGTTGCCGTTGTATGAGGTATTTCCATCCATTACCCAAGTATCGTGTACAGTCCCAAATCCAAGGTTCATCGAATCATTGCGTAGGACAACCTCTGCCTGACCTTGCGCGTTGATTGTACCCAACTCGGCGGACAAACCAAAGTATCCAGAATCCCAAGGCCCAATGATTGAGTTGTTGATAGAACGCATTCTGAAATACACCCACGTTCCGTTCAACAAATCGGCATCATTTGCGGGAGCCGTGAACGATTCACTGGACATTGAGAAATCACTAGGGTCTGCCCAGGAATTCCACAAACGAGATTCATCCTCGACTGAGCGGAAATCAGCACCGGACGAAAACTGAATCTCAATGTGACTTGAGGTCAAATTATCCCAAGTGATGGTAGGCGAATAGTCTGGTCTGAGCAGCAATTCGTCTGGATCTGCAACGATTTCGCCGTCTTCGGGTCCTTCGATGACAACACTGCCCTGTGCAGGAGTAGATGAGAGTGTGTATTCGAAGTCAATGGAAGGGTGTCGGGCAGAATATCTGTGATCGCTTGAAGCACAAACAACTGGCATCCCAGCACCTGAAACGATGAGGCTCATGTTGGTGTTTCCGTTTCGTAGAGATTCTTGGACTAATGCCGTCACATTCAAGCTGAACACTCGATAATTACTGTTTGTAACTGCAATGAAATCACCTGGCTCCCAATGACCACGGTCCAAACCGATACCATTCGCTCCAGCCTGATTCCAATTGACACCGGTATCACTTTGATTATGTGTAGCGTTTGATTCATCAAAATCTGTCAACAATTTAGCCGGATAGAGAATGGCATCTGAACCCAACTCACTAGGCCATGTCGACATTTTCATGCATCGCAATTCAAGTGTAGCCTCGCTGACAACTGCGGTGGAGGGCAAAACACCACCGTCACCCAGTGTCAAGTTGATGTTCATCAACATCCTCGCTGAAGAATAATCCGTGTAACCACTGATGAGGAGGTTTTCTGCACCCCCATAGTTCAACGATGGTTGACTGGAATTAGTCTGAGCATCATATGAAATTGAATCCGAAGCCGAAATCAATCGGACCACTGGGGCTTCATCAAGGGTCGTTTCGTTGTCAATCGCTTGCATCCATGTGCTCATTAGCATCAAACTCACCATCAGGATTGCTCCTGTCGTTGAACTCCAATTTCTCGTTCCGCTCGTCATGGGCCTCACCTCTGCACGGCACGAACTACTGTTAATGGGTTGCGGTGCATCGACCATACTTCGTATGGTCAATGCAGACGAAAAATGAAAGGAAATCACGAGTGGATAGGTTCATTGACGCCCGAGAAAAACCGGGATTGATTCCGATGTCGAAGATGTGGGTTGAGAAACATCGCCCCAAGACGGTTAGAGATATCCGTGGACAGGCTGCAACTGTAGAGCGGTTGGCTGCCTATGGAGAAACGGGCTCATTTCCTCACCTATTGTTTGCAGGTCCTCCGGGCACAGGAAAAACAACAGCTGCATTGGCACTTTGCTCGGATGTTTTCGGTGACAAATCCAAAGACAACCTCTTGGAGATGAATGCCAGTGACGAACGTAAACTGGAAAGTATCCGAACAAAAGTCAAACAATTTGCCAGAACAAGCCCCCTGGGTGCAAGTTTCAAAGTCATTTTCCTCGATGAAGCGGATGCCTTGACTGCAGACGCCCAAGGTGCGTTGCGTCGTATTATGGAACAATACGCAGAAACTTGTCGATTCATATTGTCCTGTAACTATTCATCAAAAATCATTGAGCCTATACAATCGCGTTGTGCGGTTTTCCGATTCCGACCACTCGCGGATGACCAAGTCCGGATGCAAATCCAATCGGTAGCCGAATCTGAAAATATTCAGTTGGATGAAGATGCTTGTGAAGCCATTGTTCACGTAAGTTTAGGAGATCTACGCAGAGCAATTACAGCCTTACAAGTCAGTGCCAGTTTAGATTCACACGTAACCCGTTCACTAATCTATGAAACCACGGCAACTGCGCCTCCAGAGGAATTGCATGGATATCTCCTCGCATGCAAAGAAGACGGGTTTCACCCTTCACGTAGACGCCTAAGAGGTATTCTCGATCAATTTGGTTTGGCCGGAACGGACTTGGTCAATCAACTACACCGCGCACTCTATGATGCAGAGTTCCTCAGTGAGATTCAGAAACTTGAGTTGACTGAAATGATGGCGGAAATCGATTTCAGATTGGTGGAAGGTGGAGGCGAAGCCCTGCAACTCGATTCAATGACCGCTTCAATTTGCTCACGATTGAGTTAAACCCAAGCCGATGCAAGCAGATCTGCGTGCTCTCGAGTGGCATCTTTGCACAATGCGCTCGCCTTTTCTCGCAAACGACTTTCGTGGGTTTGTGATTCAATTCGTGCACGTCTTGAAGCTCGAATCCATGGTGCAAGCGGGGTCCAACACAACATGTCTGCTGCGGCACCCATATTTGCACGAATTACCCGATTGGCCATTGTTTCCATCATTTCTGTCAGCTTATCCAATGTGTTTTCGTTCAGCATTTTGCATCCCTCTGTGGGTTACAGAGGCGGGGCATCCGAACCACCTTGATTTTCTAGAGAGGTCACAATGATTGAAACTGAAAGTGAAGCAGTTGCCTGTTTAGCAGCGAAAGTGATTACGGGGAAATCACAAATCGATGGGTTTCAGTCTCGACTAAATCCCAAGGGTCGCCCTCTTGAGACAACTCGATTTTAATCGTGTATGAATTGCCAGATTCAAAGTTGATATCCTCGAGCTGTAGTAAAATTGGTACATCGGTCGATTTGTCGGTAATCGAAGAAACATTGGCTGAATAACTACTCCAATCATTTGCCATTGAACTGGCAACTCCGGTTCGATTCCATACCTCTGGACCCGAACCCGTCCAAGTGATTTCGACACGCACATCGACACCCTCTGCATCGATGTTATCCCGTACCGCAAATACGAGAGCAAGATTGCGAGTATCCAAATTATCTGATGATGAAAAATCTCCCACTTTCTGATTCCAATCTGGGTCATCTAAGTCGACCAATTTCACCTGCTCTGCCACCTCGGGTGGAGAAATATCTGCAAGTGGAGGATTCACCAAAATAAAGCAGACTGCGAGCCATGTAAAGGTGTAAAGAAATGTGGCACGGAACCAATTTCCGAAGGTGTAGCGGTCTGCGAATTGACTCAAGAAGATCTTGTGCAAAGGTGGAATTGTGAAAATCAACAAAAGTGGGAGTGACCATAGAACACTTGCAGGTTCACTCAGCGCTGGCATAATCAGATAGCGCATGAGGGTGGCAATCAGAATTGCATAGGCGATAACAAGCCACATTGATGCAGCATCGGCTTTCTCTTTGATGACATGGTCTGCGGGGTCGAACGGTTCGGTACCGACCTTACCACCTGGGCGCTTTTTCTCCCCGTCACGACCGCCTCGTCGGCGATCACTGGCTGCTGCAGCAGCCATTGCGGTGGACAGGTCAACCATGTTCCTCACCCCTTCGGGGTGTGAGCAGCCTATGATGGGTTCGGAAGAACAGGTAGGTCCAAACACGTATGAAATGCCATTCTCAATTGTGGTGCCGGGAACGGGGCTCGAACCCGTGACCTTCGGATGTCTCAGACATTTCGAGGTTTATCGCGCTCATTACTCCTTTGCAGGTATCCTATGAGTCCGACGCGCCACCAACTACGCCACCCCGGCAACGAAGGTGTCGACTTGAGCGAGGAATATGAGTATATCCATTCAAGCAGACCGTTCGTTTGATGGAGTGGCTGTGGCCCCCAATCGCCATGGGTGGCCCAAATCAAGGTGACCGAGTGCGAATCAATGCATCCACCCCGGAAGGTTCCGTATCTCATGAAGGGATACTTCTCGCACCTGCCACTGCCGGGCATGTCACAGTCAAATTGGACAATGGTTACAACGTCACATTTCAACAATCCGAGGTTAATGAAATCGAACTTATTGCGGCTGGATCCGAGGTGGAAACTCGTTTGCAAGCAACACAATCGGAAAACCCGGATCTGCCAGAAGTTTGGATTTTGCATACGGGCGGAACCATTGCATCCAAAGTAGATTATGTCACGGGGGCTGTGGCAGCTCGATTTGAACCAGAAGAGTTGCTTGATGCTGTGCCAGAACTTGCTCAGCATGCACGGATACGAGCGAAGAAACTAGGCAACATGTGGTCTGACGATATTCGGCCACGCCATTGGAATGCAATGATGACCGAAACGAAACGCGCATTTGATGCCGGTGCAGCAGGTGTTGTGATTACTCATGGAACGGATACAATGCACTTCTCTGCCGCCGCAGCTGCATTCTCGTGGTCTGGTGAAGGGAAAAGGCCCCCTGGAAGAATTGTATTCACTGGATCTCAACGGAGTAGTGATCGAGGTTCGACCGACGGGACCGAAAATTTGCTTGCTGCAGTCCATTGGGCCGCCCATGGACCTGAGCCGACGGGCGACAATGGTGACACAAGTGTCATTGTGATGCATGCACAAAGTGACGACGGAATCTGCGCTGTCCTGCCCGGTTGTGCCGCACGAAAATTTCACTCCAGTCGACGCAATGCATTCCAAACCATCAATACAGAACCGATTGGGACCATTCACGTAGGCCGAAATGGTGAATGTTCAATCAATGCGTCTGTTCAATCCCCAAAACGTGATGTTGCGAACGAGCCAATCGAATTCAACGAGAAGATTCGAATTCTGCAACTCATGGCAGGATCCCACATGTTCGCTGATCAAATTGAATTGGCGTATCATTACGATGCCATTTTGTTCCATGGTACTGGCTTGGGCCATCTACCAATTGAGGACCCCAATGGCGATAGCCCAGAAAATGTGGCCATACGAAAGGCACTGGAAAACTATTGTTCAAACGGAGGTGTTGCAGTAATGACAACACAATGTGTACATGGGCCCATTCACATGGACGTTTACAGCAAGGGGCGCTATTTGCAAGAGATTGGAGTTCTTGGAAATCACGCAACGCTCGGTCCCGATACAGCATTGGTAAAATTGCACTTCTTGCTGTCGAGAGATCAAGACATTCAAGCCGGGTGGAATGCCAATTTATGCGGAGAGAATCAATCCGTAATTTCCAATTGAAAAATCGATTTCCCAATTGGTAAATTCAATTATTATTACACCGCTCTAATCAAAGACCGCTCTCCATAGGAGAGCGCCATGGGGGACAAGTCAGAGGATTTGGCTTGGCGGCGTCAGCAAGCTGTATCCGGTGGTGGAGTTCAGCGGATGGACGCATTGCGTTCAGCAGGGAGAGGGACTGCGAGGGAACGCATTGATGCTTTGCTAGACCCTGACAGTTTCATTGAAATCGATGCATTGGTTTCTCATCGAAATCGGGAAGGGAACATGCATATGCACCCACAGTTCGGCGATGGTGTGGTCGCAGGACACGGGACTGTCGATGGAAGAAGGGTATTCTGCTTTAGTCAGGACTTCACCGTTTTCGGCGGTTCGATGGGAGAAATGCACGCAAACAAGATCTGCAAGGTATTGGAAATGGCCGAACGTGCACGTGTCCCAATCGTTTGTATCTGGGACGGAGGTGGTCAGCGTGCCCATGACGGTGTACATTCATTGGCTGCCACTGGAGTAATGCTGGACTATTTTGTCGCATGTTCAGGTCGCGTCCCCATCATCAGTGTAGTTTTGGGTCCAGTGGTTGGTGTATCCGCCTTGGCTGCTGGATTGGCTGATTTTGTAATATTGGGTGAGGACAATGGACAATTGTTCCTCTCGAGTCCATTGGAAACTGAAGAAACTGCAAGTGGTGAGATGACCACTGAAGAAGTTGGAGGCGCACAAATGCACGCATCTCGTTCTGGGGTCTGTTGTTTGACAGCTGCAGACGAGGATGATGCTATGGAAATTGCCATCGAATTGCTCTCATTCTTCCCCGATTACTGTGGCGCAAGCCCACCTTTCCTCGATTCAGGAGACCCTATCGATCGTGATTGTCCAGAACTTTCCAGTCTTGTACCCGATGACAGTAACAGACCCTATGACATGGTCAAGGTCATCCGAGAAATCGTCGATGATGGACACTTTGTAGAATTGTTTCCAATCTATGCTGAAAATATCGTCGTCGGTTTGGCCCGGCTGGGCGGTAACTCAGTCGGCATTATTGCCAATCAACCGAAAGTCTTGGCCGGTTGTTTAGACATCGATGCAAGTATCAAGGCTGCTAGATTCATTCGAACATGTGATGCATTCAACATCCCATTACTCTCATTGGTCGATGTTCCTGGATTCTTACCGGGAACTGTCCAAGAATGGGGGGGAATTATTCGCCATGGTGCCAAGATGCTCTATGCTTACGCAGAAGCGACTGTTCCGATGATGACTGTTGTCACCCGAAAGGCCTACGGCGGTGCGTATCTAGCCATGGCTTGCAAGCATCTGGAAGCGGATTACAATGTAGCTTGGCCAACCGGAGAATTGGCTGTTATGGGCGCTGAAGGGGCAGTGAATATCATTCATCGACGTGAACTCAAGATTGCTGAAAACCCTCAAGAGAAACACACGGAACTGGTAGCGGATTACAAGAAAAAATTTGGCGACCCTTACGTTGCTGCGAAAAACGGTTGGCTTGATGATGTGATTGAGCCAAACGAAACACGGCTTCGACTGATTCGGGCACTAAACAGCCTACTGACGAAGAGGGTCTGGCAACCACCGAGGAAACACGGTAACATCCCACTCTAATCAAAATCGACAAAATCCATCTCCAGTTCGTCGAATTCACTTTCTGTATCCATTGTGCGATTCGGGCTTGCAGCGCCCAGCATTTTTTCCATGTCATCCTTTGACAATGTGATAATCATGTATAACCCGATTAAGGCAACGACAGAACCTATGACGATGGACAAGACAACCCAAGTCGAAATTGGACCGGAATCTGAATTGGTGTCAACGACGGGAAGTATTGCGTCCCCATCATCATCAGATACCGGGGCAGGAACAGTATGGTAATACGTCTTCGATTCAGACCAATTTCCATTCTCATAGACACGTGCCTCCAAACGATGTGCGCCGGGTTCAAGTCCGTGCAAAGGCACCACGATTTGACATTCCCAATCTTCTGGGTTTAGTGCACTGGGATCACTGGCGACACAGCTTACGTTCGCATCCTCCCACAAAACCCCATCCCATCGAATTTGAATGGCCCATGGAGAGGCATCATCTGGATCGTGAATGGCCACAACGAACTCGGCATCAAGAGGGGTCTCGATTGGCCCCCACGTCAATTGAACCGGATCATTGACCCCCATGACCTCAAATTCAATTGGGGCAGTGAAATTTCCATCTGCGCTAATTGCAGTCAAGTACCAACCGTCGGCAAGACCCGTCCAATCATCGGAAGGGACAATCCGAAGAACATGGGTCAGGACAGCGACATCCAAATGTTGGTGTGAACCACTCACTTCAAACTTCAACTCATCACCATCTTCATCCCAGCCCAGTTCTGAAAGAGGGATTTCCAAGGGAGTATCTTCCACGACCATAACTCGTGTCATATTGATTCTGGGGGCATCTGGAACTGGGCGAACATGAATATCAATCGTGGCTCCAACAGGAGAACTAGTTCCATCCCATACGTATACCTGAATCGTGGTATTCCCATACCAATTTATGAGTGGAACAATGGCAATATTGTGTTCTGTCCAGTTGAGGTCCAAGCCCATAGGTGAGGACGCATTCAGGATTGTGACATTGGCACCCTCAGGGTCTTCAAAATGCGATGTCAAATTGTACACAAATGCTTGAGTATCTTCGTCCATTTCAACAGGCGGGAATTCTGCAGTCTGTACAACTGGATCATCGACTGGTACGACGACTGCGCTCAGATTAAACTGAGAGAAGTATGTGTCATCGTAACGATCGCGTACGGTGATGTTGAGAATCTCAGTACCATTCCATTCTGGCAACCCTGTGTGGTCGCAAACGATACTGTTGGATTCAAGGTAGCAGTGAATTTGATTGGTACTTGGCGGATGCGGTGCAAGATCTACCAATGGTATGGTACCATCGGGATCGACGATGAAATCGGAAAATGGGAGGCTTGCTGAACCATGTTGTGGTATCAGGATTGAAGGCAATGGAGAGACTCTCTCCGGTTTCCGATTCTCACGATAGAAATCAAGGCTCATGTGGGAAGGCATGCCATACCAGTCAACATCAACTCGAATCGAACGATTCCCAGGCGGAACTCCTTCTGTTGGCACCTCGCAATAGGTGGATGAATGAGTACCATTTTCAACTGAAGAAGTAAACACGCCTGTAGAGTTGATCTCGAAATTGGCATAATCCGCAGCATCCCACCAATCACCACCCTCCTCGATAGTGCAACGCACGGTGGTGCCAAAGGGGAGTTCACCATTACGATGTGTGAGATTCGTTGTGAGGGAAACCAAACGACCCATGTTGCCTTCAAACTCATTGACATCTGAACCGTTGGCTTCGATGGACATGAATCGTGCATTCGACAAATCCTCGTAGATATACGCGTCAGAGTCGGAGGGCGCTTGCCAATTGGACTCACGGTTGGTGGCTTGAAGCCATTGTTCATGCTCACCTTTCAGCATCAAATCAAGGTAAGGCAGGATATGGTTGAACGCGTGCTCATGTTGGTACGAGCGGTCCATGGTTGCCGTACCATCATTGAATCCATCCCACCAACCTGATTCGTCTTGATACTGGACATGATTTGCACCAACCACTGACATGTAGTGCCATGGAATCGGGTGGTCGTCCAACCATTGCTCAACATTGGTGTCGGCCTTGGCCAAGTTGTCTAAGGTACCGGTGAGATACAACCCCATTCCAGGTTGGGGAGAGGGGCCCAACAATTCGTCTGTGATGTCGGTATTGACATTTTCTAGGCCCAATGCAACTAGAGCCGTGGGCAATGGTAATGACAAGAACTCGCTCCAAGCACCAGACAAAATCAACTGACATTGTGCTGCCTGTTTGGCACCTAGCCCATGTCCTCCAAGTCCCCAATGGCGTAAGTCAAAGGCATCACGCATGTTTTCGGGATCGCCTTGGAAACTCCCATTGATGTGGTTGTATTCCAAACGATACCATAAATACAGAATCGAAAGGCATTGATTTTGTGTTTCCGCAGAATTCCAATCCGGTGGTAGAACAACGACGATATATCCCGCTTTGGACAAGTTTTCGCCCAGCCAATCATACTGATCATTCGCTTCACCATCCGCACCAATCCAAATGAGTAATGGATACGGTCCAGACGTGTTGTCGATGGGCTGCGCCGTACCCGGTGACGTCGAGGGATAGTAGATTTGACCAAAATGTGTCACATTGTTTTGATCAGACCAAACCAAATTTTGTGAACTGGTGTTGAAAGTTTCTTCTTCGAAGACTTCACTGAAGTTAGGATTGGAAGCACTACTTGCTTGACTTGAAACCAGCAGCAAAATGCAAAGAATCAGCGCCTTTCGGGAAGTCGCCATCACAGTTCGTGTGTCGACAGTCACACTTGAATTGACCGCTAGGATGTTCAATCCGCCCTTAGGGCGGATTCAAATTGATTCAGCCAAGCAACAGTCTGGGCCAACCCCGGTAACTCTTCGACCATCAAAGGAGCAAACAAATCCGCCCATGCATACAGATGTTGTGCCGTAAGCAACCATCGACCATCAAGACTGGTTCCGGTATCGGTTTGTCCAACAAGTTGTTCAACAACCCCAGAATTGTATGAGGATACCAAGTGTAAATCCGCTGAAACGGATGGAATGGAAAGTGGCTCACCTGGGTTCAAATCAAAATCGATCAACAACCGTTTGCCAAGATGGTCAACAACTGTATCTCCTTCTATCAAATGTCCGGCCCATGGACCCCTATTGCCCAACGGTCTACGGCCCCCTGAAGACCAAATTTTACCGCCACTCTGAGCCCAAGCTACTGCACTTGAGCGGGCTGCTCCACCCCCGCCATTCATACAGAGAAGAGGGGAATCGATACCCTCCTTATCGAAATCAAAACCAAAGTGTGTTGCAACCGCAACCAAACCACGACCATCTGTCCCCGCGCAATACCAATGACTCCCGTTCCATCTCAATTGATTGACTGAACCGTTTTCAAGGCTAGAATCGATTTGATGAACACCTGAACGGGTTGACAACACATGCTTGAGAGGGGCTGTGATTGAAATCCATGATTCGGTCTCACCTCTAACTGTTTTTCTAGAAGCGGAAGGACCCTTCACAAACGATTCCCCAAACGGTGTAAGCTCAGAGCCAGGTTGAACATTCATCGACACGATTTCATCCGCAATTTCTAGCAAATTAGAGAATGATTTTGGATTGGAAAGATCGCCATACAATCGGTTGCTGATTTCAGTATTCGTCGGACTTTTCGATACCCAAGCCCAGGCCATTGGCCCATTCAAATCGGTCGATTCTAACAGGCGCATCTCGGCAATCTCAAGATCCATTCCCTGATTCCTCAAGTGTGAGGAAACCAATGACATCAGAAGCGGAGATAGTGTGTGATGAATTGGTTTGCCAGCAACGGCATATCGAATTCTCATGTGCCTCACTCTACCGTGGACGTCCTCCTTGACAAAACAAACGGATGCGCACCTTCGGTGCGAATTCCCATGAATGCTTGAATACAGGAAGCGAGCCAGCCAGTCCATGGCCACTGACCTTGAGATTGCACATGCTGCTTCACCGGCACCGATTGAAGAGATTGCTTGGAAGATTGGAATTGGTGTTGATGAATTGATTCCGATGGGGCGAGGTATGGCCAAAATTACATGGGATGGGTTGAAGTCAAAATTTGATGCTACAAGAGGTGCCTATGTACTGATTACGAGTGTCAATCCCACACCCTTTGGTGAAGGAAAAACAGTGACGACCATCGGGTTGACACAGGCACTGAATCGAATCGGACAAAACGCAACATGTACGCTAAGAGAACCGAGTATGGGACCTGTTTTTGGTATCAAAGGTGGTGCTGCGGGCGGTGGAAATAGCCAGGTGCTACCCATGGAAGCCATCAATCTTCACTTCACGGGTGATTTGCATGCGGTGACAAGTGCACACAACCTATGCTCAGCAATGTTAGACAATCACATCTATTTCGGAAATGAATCTGACATTGATACCAATCGAATTCTGTGGCCTCGTGTCATCGACATGAATGATCGTGCATTGCGAAATGTTGCGATTGGTTTGGGTGGTCCAAAAAATGGAGTTGCCAGAGAAGAGCGATTCGATATCACAGCCGCTTCTGAAGTAATGGCGATTCTCGCTTTGGCGTCGGATTATGCTGACTTGCGACACCGACTGGGTGAAATTGTTGTTGCCGAAAGTCGCTCAGGATACCCGGTCAAAGCCGATGACATTGGTGCTGCAGGACCCATGGCACTCTTACTCAGAGAGGCTTTCTTGCCAAATTTAGTTCAGACCATCGAAAATAATCCTGCATTCATTCATGCTGGACCATTCGCCAATATTGCTCACGGTAACTCAAGTATCATCGCTGATCGAATAGCATTGGGTGTAGCAGATTATGTCGTTACTGAAGCTGGATTTGGTGCAGATATGGGCGCTGAGAAAATGATGCACATCAAGGCCGCAGCGAGTGGTACGCCACCCGACTGTGTGGTAGTCAATGTGACTGTTCGTAGCATGAAGATGCATGGTGGAGGATTTAGTACTGGAGGAGGGGCAAGACCTCGGCCGGAAGAAATCGCAAAGGAAAATGTCGAAGCTGTTCAAGCAGGTGCTTCGACCAATTTGGCGAGACACATAAGAAATATGTCCCGGTTTGGAGTCCCCGTGATTGCAAGTGTGAACATATTCCCGACAGATACCGATGCTGAAGTAGAGGCCCTACTCGATGAGGCAAAGAAGGCTGGAGCCACGGATGCTGTCATCTCTAGAGTCCATGCAGATGGTGGTGAAGGTGGGACTGATTTGGCCCGAGCAGTGGTAAATGCTTGTCAATCGCATATTGCCGATGGCCGACCATTCGAGCCTCTGTTCGGACCCAACGCTCCCCTCGAAGAGAAGATTTTGCGAATTGCCACCAATATCTACGGTGCAGCCAGTATCGACCTGGCTCCAAAGGCATTGAAGGAATTGAAGACACTGCAGGATTGGGGATATGGAAACCTAGCCGTTTGTATGGCCAAAACCCAATACTCATTTTCTCATGAGATGAAGGAACTGGGTGCGCCAAGTGGCTTCACCCTACCCATTCGTGAACTCCGGTTAAACGCTGGAGCGGGATTCATCGTCGCAGTTTGTGGTACAATGATGACCATGCCGGGTCTGCCAAGAATCCCTGCTGCCGAAAACATGGATATGGACGAAGATGGGAATCTTCTCGGAATGTTCGGTTAGACCCTAACCAATTGTAACTCAAGGTGCCTAAAATGCAACAGATGAAACGGATGGATGATGGAGTTCGGCTCCGCGTTCAGTTCGAAGACGATTTGTGGGTTCTCAATCAGATGATTCGTCCGGGTTGCAAAGTGGGAATGATGGGTTACAGGCGCGACCAAAGCACTGGAACTGAGGCTTCTGGCCGTGCAAAATCAGCCGACCGGAAACCGATGTGGATTGTCTTGGATGCCGAAACTACAGAATTCCAACCCTTTACAGACAATTTACGAATTCATGGAATCATTTGTGAAGCAAAGATGGACAAGGGTAGCCACCACACTCATGCAGTTGGTCCCCGCGATGAAATTGAAATTTCATGGATAGAGGGGATACCCGAAACCGATCAAAATCTACTGGCTGAATCTCTCCAAGAAGGGGGACGAGGACGCGTTGCCATTGCAGTGGTCGAAAGTGACGAAATCTTACTGTTTGAAATTGCCCAACATGGGATGCGTCAAGTCGGTGACACGTTTACACTTCGAGGAGGAGGGAAACGTGAAGGGAAGTCGGCGGAAGTACGCAAAGAATTTCTAATCAAAGTAGCCGAACAAGCATCAAAAGCCATCTCTGTGGAGATGCCTGTGGTCATTTGTGGACCGGGGATGGCTCGTGAGCAATTTGAAACATTTCTCAAGGCAACCGGGGCTGGACACCGAATCCTGAACGTAGCCACCAGTATTGGTGGGCGCTCTGCTGCAAATGAAGTGATGCGGGAGGGAACCGCGGATGCAATACTTGGTGAATTCGCAATGGCCAAGCAGGCTAAACTGATCGAAGAGGGGTTGAAACGTATTTCCACTCAAGGTGCGGTGGCGTACGGTCGAACGGAACTTGAGAGTGCAGTTGGACAAGGATCGATTGAAACCCTGATTATCGAAGCAAGTCTGTTAAGAAGCGAATCATTCTGGACTGAAACAGCTGCAAGTGTACGTGTAAATGGTGGACAAGTTGTGCAAGCCAGTGCCGATCATGATGCTGGAGAAGAACTCATGGGACTTGGGGGCGTAATTGGTTTGCTGAGATGGAACTTGGAATAGTTTGACACCCTCCATCTCATGCGAAACTCATGGCCGCTCCCCCTGGACGCATTGTTTGCTTCGGAGAAGCCATGTTGCGAGAATCGGATGGATTGGTTACACCCGGTGGTGCTGAATTCAACGTAGCTTGCGCATTGGCTCGGATTGAGACCAGCACCGCTTGGGTTAGTGTACTACCTGAACAAGAAACAATCATCGAATCTACGGCGATGGAGGCAGGCGTCTATCTCGAACTCCAGCGCTCAAGCAAAGATGTGGGTCGCTACTCGATAAATCGAGAAATGATGTCTGTTTCTTATGATCGATCTGAATCTGGATTCGCGCACCTGAATCCAGCAGATTTCGATTGGAGAACACTTCTCAGCGGAGCACGATGGCTGGTCATGAGTGGAATTACGCCTTTACTCGGAGAGGGACCCCGTTCTGCATGGGGGGGTGCGCTGACCTTCGCTGAGTTGGATGGCACACTGATTGCAATGGACCTCAATCACCGTCCTGGATTGGGCACCATTGATGCATTATGGGATATCATTCGTCCTCGAATGCGCATGTTCAACGTATTGATTCTTTCAGCCGAAAGCCTATCGCAAATTGCAGTCCTTGAAGGAATGAACAAACCCGAAAATTATGAAGAAAATATTGAGGCTTTAGCCGAACTTCGTCGACGCTTCCTCATTCCGCACCTGTGTTGCACATTCAAGCGACCCGAGACGGATGGAACGCAAAGACGCTGGTCTGTTGTTGCCCATGCGTTTGGTCTTGATTCAACTGAACAAGATGCCATCGTCCATGCTCCGGTCGAAGCACTTGGCGGAGGCGATGCTTGGCTTGCGGGTTTTCTAGATGCACTCAGTGAACATGGACACGGCCCCATATCTCCATTGATTGGTGCGATGCGTGGAGATTTGTTGGCGGCCTTGAGTCAGAGAACTGTAGGAGATGTATCGCTGGTTCGTCGAGAGGAACTTGATGCGTTTGAAGAACAAAGGAAATGGAACCAAATAGAGAACCGAACCCTGACAATAAGGTGAGCAATTGAGTTCATTGATTTCAATAAAAAATTGCTTGAAAAAAGCGCGAATCATTGCCATTCTTCGCGGTCAAAATCCATCATTGATGTTTGAACGAGGAATTGCTTTGGCCAATATGGGATGCTCGGCCATTGAAGTCACTCTCGACAGTAAAGAACCACTGCAAATCCTTCAGAAATTACGAACTTCCCTACCCGATTCTGTTCTCCTCGGTGTTGGAACCGTTCTTGATCGTGAACAAATTGAGGATTGTGCAAAAGCCGGGGCTACCTTTGCCCTATCACCTGTATTCCCCGATGGTATGATTGAGGATTGTCGTGTAAACAACATGCTAGCGATTCCAGGGGTCAGTAACATCAGTGAGCTAAAGATTGCACAAAAATCCGGTGCAGAAATTGTCAAACTTTTCCCATCAACTGAATGGAGTCTAGAACAATTGGATGGTATCGATATTCCTTGGATGCCTGTCGGTGGAGTGGATCATGATTCAATTTGGTCTTGGCTTGAATCGGGTGCATGGTGCGTCGGCATGGGTACGAATCTGTGTGGGTCAGACTTGAGTCTTGAGGCAAATGATGTCAAACATTGGGCTGAAGATGAGGCGCAGCGGGCACGGGACATATTCATGGAACTCCAACGCCGGCAGATGGTTACGTGACCACGATTCGTTCTGCTGTTTGTGTGCGTTGCCCACCACGTTGGCTGATGCTTCGAGTCGAAACCGATGATGGTGAAGTGGGTTGGGGAGAAGCCATAGGAGATCTACATCAAGAGGTTGAGCAAGCCCTGTCTGCAATCGGAGAAAGAGTCGAAGGAAGTCCGATTCATGACATTGCACACCTCATTGAAATTCAACGAAAGAATCGATTTTGGAGAGATGGCCCTGTCTTAGAGACCGCGCTCTCTGCACTTGAGATGGCTCTGTGGGACCTGAAGGGAAAGCTGCTGGGCGCCCCGGTTCACGATTTGCTCGGGGGTCGCGTGCGTGAGCGCGTGCGCGTATACCGCAACCTTTGGGGTCGAAATCCTGAGGAATTTGCAGATTCCGCTAAAGAGGCAATATCCAATTCCATGACCGCAGTCAAGGTGAGTCCAGCTGGACCCACTCCCGATGTGATCTCTAGAGTTCAGTTGGATGAAATGGAGGCCGTTGTCAGTGCTGTGAGAGATGCGGTTGGACCCGCAGTTGATCTCGCCGTCGATTTGCACGGTCGGTTGACTCCTGCGGCATCACGTCGAGCGATTCATGCGCTGTCGAAGTTTGACCCATTCTTCATTGAAGAGCCATGCTTACCCGATGGTAGTGCCTCACATTTGGCTGATTTACGAGCCCTGCGAACAGCACAACCTGTCGCCATTGCTACGGGTGAGCGTTTGCGTAGTGCACATGCCTTTGCTGAGCATCTCCTCCCTTCTCCGGTAGTGGACATCATTCAGCCGGATGTGAGCATGGTGGGTGGGATTCGTGCGAGTGTGGAGATTGGAGCAATGGCGTCGACAGCACAAGTTGCAATGGCACCACACTGTCCCTACGGCCCAGTCCAATTTGCAGCCTCCATGCAAGTGGCTGCGACAAGTCCTGCGCATTTGATTCAGGAATTCCAATCACTCGGAGGGGCCGGTTCGGGCGGAGGTACACCCGGAGGTGGGCAAAATTGGGCCTTCGAATTGCTTTCTCAGCCGTTTGGCATCGAAAGCGGACATGTCGAAATTTCTTCTCGCCCGGGATTGGGTATTGAGGTATTGGAAGAGCGCATTGAGGAACACATGGACATGTGGAATCCTCATCCACCCACCGTCTGGAGTCATCCGGATGGAAGTCATGCTGAGTGGTAATCAATCCAACATGGTTTCAGGATCTCGACTACCAATCCATGCAAGAATTGGGGTCGCCAACAGGATGGGGAATCCGAGCAGTACACCGACTGCCTCACCATATTCGTGGGACGTCGAAATGGTGTTTGAGGAAAATTCTACCATCCCGTCATCAGGATTGGTTGAAGGGATAATCAGATGATATGCCGTCACATTGATTCTGAATGATGCTTGATGGACAAATTGAAACCCGGCATTACAATTGGTGTCGGTCATCTCAACTTTCAATGTCCATGTGCCTCGACCATGGCCCCACCAAATTTCCCTTGTAATTTGATCTAACTGAACCAGAAGTGCTTCCTCGGATTCAAATCCGGTTAGATTTGCTGCTTTAGAATCAAAAGATATGTCCATACTCCCTTCCCAATCATCAGCAATAAAACCCGATTCATTGGTTCCATCTGAAAAATTACCTCTATCAGGCATTGAGAACGTGGTCGTCCAAACAGGTTCACCAATCCCAAAACAGTTGTGATTTTCTAATTCAACACTGAAAAATCCAAGGAAAACTCCGCCTTCGGTTGTCGGGACATCAATTGTGGCGAGAACATTTCCACCGGTGGTGATGGTATTGGCAGTTTCAAAGGTAATCGATGTTTCATTCCAGCCAAGTAGATCCCAATTTTCAGTAGTCTCTTCCGATTCCCAGTTGAGCAATACAAACGGGCCTGTGAAAAGCGCTACAGAAATGATGAGTCCGGCCATTGCTGTACCCAATGCTAAACGGCGACGCGACGCTTTGTCCACGGGTTCAACACCCCAAGGCATCCCAGCCAACTTCGTTTGTATCTTGGAAATCTCTTCGCGAATGTCAAGTGTATCTTCGCCATATTCACCCCCAAGCTTGAGTTTGTGGAATTGACTGAGTCCAATCAAAGGGCCTAGGCACGCCAAGAGGAAAATCAACCAATAGGCACCACCGGTTGCGTAGATGAGGAATACGCCCAAACCAAACCACACAAAGGTCGCTGCAACTGCTTGTGTAGTCTGATACAATGCCATGTGTGTTGGACCCAATCGAGGATCGCTGACTTCGGCCCAAGTGGTGATGAATGTGAAAATGAGCCAATCAGTAATCATCAATGTTGGCATCCACATGATGAGAAGAGCAATTTCTGGTGCACCCACAAACATCATTCCACTCAATCCAAGATAACAGACAACAGAACCCATGGCTGACAAACGGAGCACTTTGGCACGACCATAGTGGTCGGAAAGCCAGGGACCCAGGAGGCCAAGATATGTGGCGAAGATGAAGATATTCGCCCAAAGAATCGCTTCGCCGGCATCAAAACCGAGGACATCACGCATGTAGAACATGAACATGCCTTCGAACCCATCGCCCAATGGAATGAGGAAACACAGGAA
>DAHO01000058.1 GCA_002498455.1 Euryarchaeota archaeon UBA602 | reverse complement strand
ACGTCCAGCGCTCGCTTTGCACACGGTCGTTCCGTATCCGGTTCGGTTTTGAATACGCCCGGAGGCATGGCGCTCATCGACTGTGGCGAGGGCATGCAAAAGCGAATCATCGATCACAATCGTGCTCTCAAATCCAGTGGTTCGAAGCACCGTACTCGTCTATCGAGAACACGCGTCGTATTCCTGACGCATGGGCACCTTGACCACACGTGGGGCTTGCTACCTTTGTTACAAACCTTGGATCTCGATGGTCGACGTACACCCCTGGTTGTCATGGGCCCCTCGACACGGGAAGCGATTGATTGGGCCACTCAACACCCGGGTGAATCCCCACCAGAAGACAGTGGAATTTCTTCAACCGACCTCGCGATTTTGTTTTCGCAATGGCAAATGATTGGAACCAAAGATCACGATTCTTCGTATCCCATCGATTGGGTCCTCTTGCCGCTTGAAGACGATCAGCCATTCAAATCGCCGATTCAACCATTGGAAGGTGTGACGGTCACCATCGTACCGACCCATCATGGAGTCCCTTCTTGTGGATACCATTTCCAAACCCATGCGAAGCAGGGTAAATTCGACAAATTGCGTGCTGAGAATTTGGGTTTGTCCAAGCGTCAAATTGGGGATTTGGCGGAGGGGAGAGATTTGGTCCATGAAGGTGAGCATTTGTCCGCAGATAGTTTCCGTGGAAAACCCCGTCCCGGTTGCAGTTTGATGGTGAGTGGTGACACTGCCTATGGGCCGATGGGATTCAGTGAAGAGGTCTTGCCATCTCCTCCCCAATTGTTGCTTCATGAAGCGACCTTTTTGCTGGACAAACAAGACAAGGCTACAGAGTATTTCCACTCAACTGCAGCTGACGCTGCACGTCATGCAAGCGCATGCAAAGCCAGCGCCCTTGCATTGACCCATTATTCAAGTCGAATTGAGCGCCTTTCCCCATTGGTGAGTGAGGCTAGAAGGCTATTCTCAGGTTCCGTTTCTGCGACACTGGATGGAGATTGGTTCGAAGTTCATCCGTCCGAAATTTTCCATCATGTACGAGTTGACGACAGCTGGAATACGATGAAACTCTGATACACTGCCATGGGCGACCTTCAAAGGTGAACGAATCAAGCGAGTCGATATGCGGCACATGCATGTGGTGCTTTTTCTCGTCACCCTGCTCGTGACATCTTCATTGCCTCTTACATCTGCAAGCGAAGGTCGAGCGACACCATGCACTTCAGTCGATATGGGAGCAATGCCCGATCCGATTATCATCAATGATCAAGAATGTGTCCAAATAGCTCTCGGAGAATTGCAACCCGGAACCATTGTCGAGTTTGACGTCGATGCAGATGTCAATTTCGACTTCTTGGTGTTCAGAAGCACCGGATTGCCTGCCTATCAAAATGACCAATCGTATCGTTCAGCAACCTACTGGGCTGAGGACACAGTCTTCGAAGATATGGTCGGTACAGCACGATGGCACTGGACGGTTCCGACCGATGAAGGAGCCAAGAATTGGTTTGTCATTCTTGACAACTTGGATCATCTTGGTGACGACAATCAAGGGGCCCAGGGAGGTAGCACCTTGCAACTGTCATTTGATGTGACCTTCCCAACCACAAGTTACTGGAATATACACGACAGTTTGGTTAAATTGGGCGTCAACAGCCACACAAAATTGGTTGATGAAAATCTGATGATACTAGACGAAGGAACTCAAGTTACCATCAGTGCAATCCCACTTCAGGGCAATCCCGACCTGTTTATTCTCACAGAGAATCAACGCCTCAGTTATCTCGATGGAACCGCTCCTGAATTCCGAGTCCCTGGTGCTGACCTTTTGCAGATTACCTCGGAAGGCAGCGTCACCTGGACCGTTGATGCTGCACACGCAAATCAACCACTTTGGCTGTATGCGGACAATGAGGTGGGTCCGACAGGCGGCGGTGATGGTTCGACTGAAGCGATTTTCACTGTCATCGTCGAATTGTTGCCGATTCTCGATGCCACCATCACATCGACCTCGACCTCCTTGGATGTGGGGGCGCTGGCGACCATTTCAGCAACCGATACTCCCAATCTTTCCAATCAAGTCGATACCAATGCGTATGAATGGGACTTGGACGGTGATGGAGTTTACGAATTGACAGGTCCATCCACAGATGTTTTTTGGCAAACCGAGGGAACTTTCCCCATCTCATTGCGTGTGAATGGAGTCGATGGACGAACCCACACGAGCACACTCTCAATTCAGGTCACTGATCAATCCTACCCGGTAGCGGTCATCAACGGTGGAAACAACATCGTTCGAGGCTTTGGTGAATCGTTCACATTGGCCAGTTCTTCGACGGATAACTTTGGCATTGACCGTGAAGAGTGGTGGGCCGACGGAAACCTCATTCAATCAGATTCAGGGACAGGGAATACCTTCACCTACAGTTTTGATTCAGCCGGCAACCATTCTGTGACTCTACGTGCTTATGATTTGGCCAACTGGTCAACCGACCTTACGGTCAATATCACCATCCAAGACCGAACTCCTCCTGTGCTTGAAGCCATTACAGGCCCGAAAGAAGTCATGGCGGGCGAGGAGAATACATGGAGAATCAACGCCACCGACCCGAATTCTCCTCAGCTGACCTGGTTTTGGGATTTTGATCGCTCCGTTGACTTGGATGAAAATGGAAATACTGCCGATGATCGACAGGCTTCGGGAGACCTCGTCACTTGGACTTTCTCAGAGGGTGGAGATTACTCCATCACATGTACGGTCACCAATGCCCAAGGATTGTCCTCAACTCGTGAAATCAACGTCTATGTGGAAGCCAAACCGGTGGAGAAATCTTCGACGATGACCTACGTATACGGTGGTGGCGCGATTTTGTTGGCATTGGCTGTAATCGCCGGCGGTGTATTCCTGTACAGATCCCTGAACCAGCGTCGTGCTCACCAAGAAATGATGGAAGCAGAAGCCGCTCGAAAAGCCGCGGAAGAAGCTGAAGCCAATCGAGAAGTTGGTCGTGAAGAGCAACTTTCAATGTTCCAAAACCGTGGAAATGAATCCAGTGGATTTGCCCGCGGAGGGGGCAATGAGATGGCCGAAATAGCCGGGGTTGGAGCCGGATATGGGGCTCAACAAACCATGGCTCGGGCTCCCATTCAATCGGTCAGTGATTCCGCTCTTCTTTCCGCCTTTGAAGAAGAGGATGAACCCACGCTAAAACCCGAGCCGCAACCTGAATCAAAACCCGAAGTTAAGCCTCAATTATCCACGCCAACTTCGACCGAAAAGAGCAGTGTCTTGACGAGTGGAATTGAGTTGCCGAATGTCCTCAATCAGCCATCATCAAAACCCACACCTGCCCCAGTCGTCCAAACCGTACCGAGCCCAACGCCTGAATCGGCTCCAGTTGAGATTGAATCAACGCCCCAGTCTACGGAAGTTAGAGGGGTATGTGATGAATGTGGTCAGCAATATGCAGTGGACATGCCCATCGGTGTCCAGCAAGCGCAAATTGCCTGTCCAAAATGCGGGAGTCTCAGTGTAATTCGTCGCTGATTTTTGTGGACTGAACGCTCTCCTCTCGCGCACAAGGGTCGGAGACCCTTTAGGCAGACCGTGGACCAGTCATTCCTGATGGAGGCCTCTCCACGTCTGATTCTCGCGGCGCCTCGCAGCCGGGACCATACGAGTTTGGCACTTGTTTTGGTGTTGATTTTACCATTAATGAGTCCACTCATCGCTGTGGAAGCATCCCAAGTCCGGGCTGAGGATTTTGGCATTGTATCCGAATTGAACGAAGTGCTCGAAACTCGAGATTTGGTCTTGGACAGCGACGTCATTGAGTTGCAAGCTGAAAATGCCCTCGCACCGGTTCGAAATGGCGTACGTAGTTTGGGTTCAGAAGATCCGTTGACTCACATGGACAACGCACTTGATGGACTGGCGGTGGAATCCTCCCAACCGATTAAGTTTGAACACCCTGAATTGATTGAAATCTTGCAGAGTGGCAATGCCCCTCCCGGCTTGGTGGACACGATTTGGAGCACACTGATCAACATCACCGATTACGTAATCTGGACCGATTATCAAGCACTAGACAACGGCCCCAGACATCAGAAATACACGGTTGTGCCGTTCTCATCATCTTTGCTCAGTTTGTTTAGTCAAACTCCCTTAATGCACGAAATTGACATTGATGGTGATGACGATCCGGGAACCACCCTAGTCGAAAACCCTGATGTTCGGGTCGGGATTACGCTTGGTTTCGATCTTTCTCCAGGGCAAGGCTGGGGGTTGACGGGTTCACCTCCCACTCAGTTGTGGATTGAACCGACCATCGAATATCGTGTTGAAGTCATCAATCCAACCGATCCAATTTGGGCCAGTATGGAAACATTTCAAGCCACTCTTCTGAAACCATTCGCATATGGGATCAATCCCACCGAAACTGGAGAATCCTATGTTTGGATGATTGATTCGCATTTCACAATCGCACCAACCGATTGGGCATTGCAAGTCGGTTTTGAGCGATTTTGGTTTGATTTGTCTGGTGCGAGTAGCGAACTGATTTCTGCATTGGCCTTGCTGTTCGCTGGGATTTCAAATCCAGTTCCGGGTAATCCCGCGGACACTGGAGTGACCATTGCCGCCCTTTCCGCTCCGATTTCAATTCAAGTTGACAACGGTGGGCAAACAGATTGTCCATCACATTACATGCCCAACTCTCATCATCTGAATGCTTCATGGGTACATGATTGTCGAATCGGAGTCGGGTTTGGGTATGCACACTTCTCTCCTGAGGACAATGGGGCTCGTGAAATGTGGGAATTGTCTTATCTCGAAATGGGCATCCATCCAAACTCCACAGAATATCGATTGCCCTCTATTGTGGACCTGACCGTTCGTACCGATGGTGTCTTGCCCACAGGTTCAGGTTCTGTCGGGGAAGACGGATTGACGACGATTGAATACTATGCAGATCGGAGAGCCGATTTGTGGCTTCATTTCCATGAAAACAAGAGTGCCTACAAAGAAAGCGCCAGCGACCCCTATGGAAACACCTCAGATACGACAATCTGGCTTCGAGGTATGCCTTCAGGTACCATGAGTCCGCTTGAAATTGAGCGTTGTTTCCAGATGCTAGGCAGTGCATCTCAGCCTGAACTACCCGGGCAACTTCCCAATCGGTTATCGCTGATTATTGGCATCAAAAATTTCACTAGAGATTCAACGCCAAATGTCAATGACCCGACACTTCCTATTGATCCACAGAACCCCCCGAATACGCTCGTGTTGTTACGCTCAACTCAGTCATTGACAATGCTTGACTACCATTCTTGGTTCCTGAGAGAAGGTGTTGAGACCGATCATCGAAAAACGCGTATCTTGGCTCAAAATGTACCGACGGGGATTATTCTGTATGGAGACTTCTGGTTGGGCGGAAGCAACGAGCAAGAAATCGGAAATCTAGATGATAGTTTGGATATTCTATCGAGAATTCTGGATGTCACGATTCTGGCAGTCGTCGATATTTTCATTGATATCTCCAACATCATCAACAGCATCCCCAATGCCTTGGTCGACGTCATTAGTGGTAGTACAGGGAGTGCAAGTCAAGGAACTGAAATTCATCTTGAAATGATGACCGATTTTGAAGTCGGAAGACAAGCAATGTCGATTGGAAGCGTTGAATTGGTCATGGGTTCGTCAGATATCCCGATATCCTTCGGCCCGCATATCCTACTGGCCGATGACAAAAGTACGCCTGTGGTCCAAGGTCGAAACGGTCAGGTCGACAAATTGGTCCCAATCGCGGTCAGCGTTCGCCATGAAGGACTCCAATCCTTGCATGTTATCGATGATGCAGAAACACAAATGCAGCAGATTTCACTGGGCGCTGAAGGCGGTGGCCCACTCAGTATATTCTTCTTGGAACATGAAGACAATGAATTTGGGAGTATCGATATTGTGGGAAGTGATTTCCAATACGTGTACATATCCGATCATCCAGCCTCACTGAATGTTGACATTACTCCAACCGATCTTTCTTTCAATTCAGATCGAGATATTACTGAAATCATCTACGCTGGAAGGCAGGGAAATCAGAGGCAAGTGTTGGATATCGATCAATTGCCAGGCAATTTCACTATGGCGATTGGGGATGATGTCTCTTGGATTGCCGAAACTCCAATCGGGGCCATATCGCTGATGATTTCCAATGCTAGCGACCCGAAAACCATGGATGGTGATCATTTCTTGTTCATGCAAAATCAAGACATTGGAGAGGCCACTCTCTCGGTCAGCGTTCATGGAATTACTGAGGTCGGCTTCCTCGGTGCCGAACTACCCGGGGTCTCAGGTGAAGCCGGACGGGGAACCGCCTTCCTTGTAGGCCCTGGCGACTCAGCTTTCCACGGCGTCATCATCGACGAAACAACCCATCAATCTCCTGCAGACGGTTTGAATGCGCACCTTCTCATTGATCCACTTCCATCGAATCTCAGTATCCAGATCCCCCAAGGAGGTGTTGGGGAATCCAGTGCGTTGGACATTCCTGAATTCACCAAGGATGAGGGTTTGGCCGGTGTTGCATTTTTCCTCGCAGGATTCACTGACTTTGGCCAAAGTGTCAATGGGATGTTAGGCGAATTGGTGACCAGTGTCACCGGTGGCGCAATCGAAGATCAACGAACGGACTTTTCTGTGGGAATTGAGTTGGAAGCTGACGAACCCTTCGATTTGATCGTTGATGCGCAACAAGGTAGAATGGAACTCCCAGAGCCTGAATGGCTACATGGAATTTCGATGGAGGCTGATTTGTCTGAAGACAACCACACAGCCTTCCGTTCCCGCATATGGATGCCCAATGTGGCTCCGCACATTGAACTGTCCGTTGACTATCAGAATCTCTCCGTTACCGATCAGTGGAAAATCAATATTGACTTGGAGGGCTGGGAGCCTGCCAATCAAGAATTCATGATTGAAGTCAACAACTACAATGGTCGAGATTTGCATCTGATGATGCTTGGATTTGAACCTGGGAAACAAACAGATTTGATGATTGAATCCGAAATTACGACTGATTATCGACCAATTGTACCACAGTTGACGATCTTTACCAACTACAACATGACGACCTCATTAGATGCTGTACACGCCACCATACTTGACCGAACTGAATCGACTCGCTATGAATTGCTATTGCAAGAGATCCCCAAGCAACTTGATATGACCGCATCCGTCGGTTCAACAATCACCGTCGGAATGGATGCCGATGATCCGATGAATACAGGGCTGTCTCTAGACTCATTGATGTTGCAAATGAACCGATTCAGTGTAGGGAAATGGTGGCCTGCGACCGTATTTTTGCATGAACTCCCTCGTCAGATGAACCTCACATCAGCCCCTTCAACAGTGTATGACATTACCCAACCTCTCACGTTCCAAGGGTTGTCAACTCTTTCATTCTCATCATCCGGTCCAGGGATGGATATGTTCATCTCAACAACTGGAAGAGCCGTTGAGGTTCGTGGAGATACACTGTTACTCGCGCAAAATCTTGCCAGTCACATGAGCATCGAGTTGACCGATGGCTATGGCTTGAGAGTGACCAGCAGCGGTGATGGAATTGAGCGACTCTACTTGCGTTCCAATGACATTCCTGCACAACCCGGTGTTTGGTTGGAACAAATGGAGGCTGCTGGAGAGAATCTGAAGAGTGCCACAATCCAAGTTACCACCATTGGTGATGACGAATATCCATACACGATTTTCAAAGTCCAGGATGTCCGTGGTGGCCAAATCATTGTCAATGCCCGGGTAACTGCTGAAGTCGCAGGTATCACGTTTGATGGTCGTGGCGTGTTAATTGATGCGCAGATTACGGGGGGTATTCCAACTGGGACAACCATTGGTATCAATGGCCTGGCATCCGATTTATCACTACTGAATATGATGGGCTTCAACGGTGCAACAACCCATTATCTGCTACCTGAGCCACTTTCGAGTGGAATTGCCACGGGAGTGGCCACGTTTTTGCTGGGGTGATTCAATGGCCAATGATGAGGAAATTGAAGGCATGTACACCTTAGTGGGTGACCCTGAAAACCCTGATTTAGAAGCTGCAGAAACTGACAAACCTAGTTTGACGGATCGCATTCAAAAAATGAAAAAGAAGGTGATGAAGGATGACTTTGAACCGACCGATGAACAACGTGAATTGGCTGACAAAGCGTATCAGAAAGCGCTTGAAGTTGTCAATAAAGTGACTCCAACCCGTGTTGTAGTTGCATCCATATTCATGGCCGCATTGATGTTCAGTATCTTCGCTCTAGGCTTTTGGGTGGTTCCGCGAGATTCAGTGAGCGTAGATGTGGTTTACAAGCAGGGTTCATCCGGAGGCCATGTGGTCCTCCTCGAAGTTCACAATTTTGGAAGTCGAGGCATTGCCGATGTCGAAGTTGATGCCACCTTTACCAACATGGATGGTGAGGTACTCAATTCAACCAATTTTGGCCCGATTTCGATGATGGCGCATACATCAATCGCCGGTGATGATTTGGAAATCATCATCACAGGCGCATCCATTTGGGAACAGTATTTCATCGAAGTTGAGTTGGATTATGATTCCAGTTGTTGCGGTCCTGTTTCCAAGCATGTTTGGACCATTGAAGTGGGAGAATATACCTTTGAATCCCACCGACTCGATGCTGAAAGAAACTGGTTCTAAACGACACCGTAGGTGTCGTCAAGAGCAGGGAAGATAGAAAGCGGTCTAGTCGGCCCCCATCGATGGGGAGCACGATGAAGCAGCGAATTGCATTGACAATTCTCACCGTATTGCTCCTATGCAGTCTTGCCCCTCTTTCGTATCCAACCTCTTCAGTTCCAGATGTTATCGATGAGGGCACGTCAGGCATTGAGCGAATTGTATTGACTCCCGACCCCGATCGAATTGGCAGCGCCTCACCTTCTGCGAGTTGGGATGGAGAAGAACAGGTTCGACCGACCATTGCGGATACCCATTTGGGCATATTTACCGTGGATGGTCTCCAATCGGATGTAGAAATTCCAGAAGTACTCACCACCATTCGAACCGACATTGCCCTCGTACTCATCGATGGAGATGTTGGCCTTTGGTCAGGTCGAGTAGCGCTCACTGAATTACCGGGCATCGAAGTTCGGGCTCATATTCCACCATCTGGATTTCTGATACAAGGTCATCCCCAGGCCATAGCAGCTGCAGCTGAATTGTCTGTTGTATCGGCTGTACATCCTTTGCCTTTGGCCTTCATGGTCGATCATCATGTCAGTGACCTCTTGGCTGAAGCCTCAACTCTTTCACTCGATTCAACTCCTTCGACTGCGGTCCAGTTGTCCGGGTGGCGTCTTGCAGATTTGGCGACTCCGCAAGATCATGTCAGGCTGCCTGGATTGATGGGTGATTTGGATCGTACCGCATCGCAATTCCTCGTAAATCATCGTCCAATCGACACAGGTCGCCACTTAGGGTTCTTATCGTTGGGAGAGATTGCAGCCGTTGCGGCTGACCCAGCCTTGGCTTGGCTCAGTCTTGAACCCGTCATCGGTATTGACAACAACGTCGCAGTGGGTCACATGCGCGCTGACGACGTCGCGAATTACTTCGTCGTTGGATTGAATGGTAGTGGGCACAGTATTACCGTTGCCGATTCAGGAATTGATCGAGATCATGGTGACTTCAACGGTCGTATTCAGCACGTCGAATCAGTCATCTGGGGTGATTCATCGACTGAGGATGAGCACTCCGGTCATGGTACCCACGTCGCCTGTACGGTTCTAGGCAATGGGAGTCGAGGTGGTTATGCTGGAGTTGCACCTCAAGCCACCCTACGCTTCCAAGCCATGGAAGATGACAGTAGTGGCAATTTCGGAGGTGTCAGCATGGACACCCTAATTCGCAAAGGATACGAAGGGAATTCACACATTCACACCAATTCATGGGGGACCGATGGGTACTATGGAGAGTATACGACCAGTAGTGAAGACACCGATAGTCGAACCAGTCGATACGATCAATTTTGGTCGTACGATGGCATGCTCGTATTGGTCTCCGCAGGAAACGATGGTCCAAACGCAGATACAATCACACCGCCGGCCACTGCAAAAAATGCCGTCGCAGTTGGCAATCACCACAACCGTGGGGGCGGTGCACCCAGCAACCTCGCCGATAGCAGCAGTCGAGGGCCGACCGACGATGGCCGAATCAAACCCGATGTGACAGCACCCGGTTCGTGGGTCCGCTCATGCTTGAGTCAGGACGCATCCGACACCGGGGGTTCAACTTGGAGCAGTCAGTGGTACATCGAATACAGCGGTACATCCATGGCAGCCCCCAATGCAGCGGGTGCCTCAGTCCTCATTCGTGAATATCTGATGGAAGTCGCAGGTCGACCATCCCCACAAGGAGCTCTAATCAAAGGGATGCTCATTCTCGGTGCGGAAGATACCGGGGCTCGAGATATTCCCAACATGAACGAAGGTTGGGGTCGTGTCAATCTTGCCAATTCATTGCTACCGGGAACGGATTCTGGCGTGTGGGTTGATGACCGTAACACGATTCGTAGTGGACAAACCCGAGAGTATGAGTTCAATCTCAGCCGAGGAAATACACCGTTCAAAGCCGTATTGACTTGGTCAGATTACCCCGGTAGCACTTGGTCATCGACTCAATTGCAAAACAACCTGAACATGGTTGTCATCGCACCTGATGGGACCGAATACAAAGGCAATGATTTCGCAAATGGTCGTTCGACAACCGGTGGAGATGCAGATGATTTGAACAATGTTGAAGTGGTTCTAATCGACCAAGCCTCCTCGGGTGTTTGGACCATCCGGATCACTGATGTGGCTCATGGTGGGCAGCGCAGTGATCAACCGTTCGCGCTCGCAGTTCGTGGTGCTGGTGTGAATGATTTGAGAAGTGATCCATTGCCGATTCCCGCCTCCTTTGCGCTTTCGACATCGATCCCACAAGTGAATGAGCAATGCCAAATTACGATTCAAATCGAAAACCAAGGTGGTGGTTCGGCCGATGGTTTGCGAATTGAGGCGATTGCAGGGACCCAGAATTTAGGTGAAGTTGAGTTTGATTTGGGTCCCGGAATGATTCGCTGGGCGTCTTGGGACTGGACTCCGATAAACGAAGGCAGCCAGGCGATTACAATCCGGATTGATCCGGACAATCTCGAAGAGGAGATTGATGAAGACAACAACTTGTTTGAAATCCCCATTGCCGTCAGTGCCCCCGGTGTTCGTGTCACAACTCCACAGACAGTGTTGGAAATTGACGACCCCAGTGATCCAAGCACATCTTGGCAGTTGCAAATTCGGAATACTGCTCTCATTTCGACCAATGCTTCCATCAGTTCTTCGACGGTAACTCGAATCAACAACGGTCAACAAATGACGGGGTGGTTGCCCTCGTTTACTCAGACTTTCTTCGCTCTGAATGGTTCTGAATCCGCCCCTGTTGGATTCACACTTGTCCATGGCGAATCTCCTCTTCCCGGATTGTATCAGTTGACCATCACTGCCCGAGATGATGACAACAATCTCGAATTCCCCTTAACCTTGACACTGGACGTACCTGTACTTTCCGACGTGAGTTTCCAAGTACCGTTCTCTACCCTTCTAGTTCACCCTGTCAATCCCACCGAATTTCAACTGGATGTGGTGAATGAAGGAAACGGTCAACAAGGATACAATCTCTTCCTTGAATCGCCGTTCGGTTGGAATGTTGGTCTGGACAGTTTGGGCTCATCGATTGGAGCTTCATCTGGATCAACGGGTGCCATTCCTCTCAATGGCGCCCGGACGGTGGAGATGACAGTCACACCACAATTGGGTACGCCACCCCCTCCGGGCCAGACGCTACAGACCACCCTGCGAGTGATTTCTCAAGTCGATCCCTCAGAATTTTGGACTTACACAATTGAAATGGAGATTTCAGCTTTCGATTTCGCGACCATTGAGGCAGAATCCGTTCCGAACACCCTCCGCCCGGATTCTACAGCCTACCTCCAATTCACGATCGCCAATCAAGGCAACACTGAATTGGTTCTCTATCCCAATGTAGATTCAAGACCGGGGGGTTGGTCTGTGATCAATGGATTAAGTCCAGTCACCATCCAAACCGGTGAATCTGCATCATACATGCTTGGGCTGGAGGGCAATGGCCAAGCGGTTGGTGGCCCAATTACATTGCATTTGACCACACAAGATGGGTATCGTGTTTCATGGGATGGTGATTTGAATGTGGTTGAACTCGCCAAGCCTGTTCTCACATTCATTGGCATTTCAGACTCTACGGGAATGGACATTGCAGAGATTCCAGTAGGTACACCGGGTTTCATCGCCCAATGGCAGTTGTTCAATGACGGTGTCTCAAGTTGGACACCGGATTTGAGCCTTGATTTACCCGACAACACGTGGCAGGGTGTTTGCGATCCGGTTTCAGAACTGGAATCCGGCGGCGCATCAGCCATCAATTGTATCATCACCGCACCCAGTTTCGCCATGGCAGGATGGCAACCTGAAATCGGTTTGACAATCTCTGCTGATGGAATCGAAAAATCAGCCAGTGCATTCATGACGGTCACCTCCATTCCCAGTGTTCAGTGGAGAACATTATCCATTGAGGAATCGGTGGAAGGACAAGCTTCCCTCATTCATCTTGAAGTCACCAATACGGGAAATACTGTCATCGAGGAGAAGGTGATTATCGAAACACCTTCAGGTTGGTCTACAGAAATTCAAGAATCCTCAGTGATAGAGTTGGGTATTGATGAAACAGAAGCCCTTCGCGTTCTGATTACACCTGGGTCAACTGGGGAGGGCAGTCTCGAGTTGAGTTTTGAAAATTCACAAATACCAGGTTCGGAACATTCGGTAGAGTTGGATGTTGCACGAGATCCGAATCGTTCAACAGAATCCGGTATAACGACCACGATTGCCATCGTTCTGCTGCTCGTATTCATCGTTGTAGGGCTGATTTTTTCCGGTCTTCTCATCATGCGGCTGAGAGAAGGAAATCCATCTGTAGCAGTTGCAATGAATGCCCCTCCTGCGGCTGCATTTAACACAACAAAAGCATCGTCAGGAATCGTCTGCTGGGGTTGCAACCAACCCATTTCGGGAACCAGACGTGCTTGCCCCAGCTGTGGTGCCCGTTACCACCCTGTCGATTTTGGTTGCGGTGCATCGACGTTGGCCGTTTGCCGTAATTGTCAGGCCGATGTATCCACCTTTGTTGAGGAGGTGAGCCCCTGAACCACCAAAGAGGCGCCCTTTTGAGGGGGTCTACCCGTCGCCCCCTCATGCGCACACCCGCGCGCGGACGCTGCCTTTGCGTTATCGCCATGTTTTTGCTCGTGTCTTTGAGCCCAATTGTGGCTGCCGAGGTTTCCGTCACACTCTCTTCAGATTCGTCCTCTAAGGAAGCCTCTCCCGGCTCTCCCGCAGAGTACACCATCACGGTGAGGAATACCGGAGATGAAGAGATGACAGTGTCATTGGCGACCAGTCAAGAACCGGGCGGTTGCCAAGGATACAGCAGCACAGTTGAGCAGGTGCCCGGTACAATTGCTGCCGGTTCTTACGAGCAGGTTACTCTGACGGTCAACGTCACTGAAGGCGATCAAACCGCTGATGACTGTGAAACCACCGTCACAGCAACCGCGTCTGCCGCAGAACCCGGTACACCGGGGGCACCGGCCCAAGGGGACGTTGCAGTGACAACCACCTTGGGTGAGGGTTCAGGGAATGCAGCTCAGGGTGTCGAACTTTCTACCAGTCAGGCCACCAAGAACTACAACAATGGCGCGGCTGAAGTGGAGTGGGAAATCACTGTGAAAAACACGGGTCAGACCCAAGAAACCATTACGCTCGAAATGGATGATTCCTCCAGTTGCCGTTCCGACGGCCTCGAAGCGACAGTTGATCCAGCACAGGTCACACTGAATTCGGATGATGAGGAAACAGTCACTGTGACTGTTGAGGTCCCCGATGGTGAGCAAACCGAAGCCGGTTCACATTGCTTCATCACTCGTGCGACAGTCAGTGCTCCTGCTCCACCTCCCGGCACAGATCCTGCTCAAGACAACCTATCTGTGACGCTCAACATTCCAGAGCTGCGTGAGTGTTCAGCCACACTCTCTCCCACTTCAATGACCATCGCTCCGGGTGCCTCGCAATCGGGCAACTTGGTGCTGACCAATGATGGAAATAGCGATTGGACAGTCGGTTTTGGCAAATCTGGAGCAAAGGCAAACTGGGTTACTCCCGAAGTCAGTCAACGGACTTTACCCTACGACAATGGCAATGGCCAAGCTGCGATTTCATTTGATGTAACTCCGGATGACAGTATGGCTGCCAATACTGC
>DAHO01000032.1 GCA_002498455.1 Euryarchaeota archaeon UBA602 | reverse complement strand
ATCGTCTGTATCCATGTGGCAAGTGCTCATCGAAAGGAAGGGTTTCAAGCCTGTGAATGGCTCATCGACGAACTGAAATCCCAAGCCCCTCTGTGGAAGAAAGAAGTGCGCACTGATGGGGCACATTGGAAGGGGGGACTCGGGTGACTGATGCAATCATTCCTGTTGGACACAAACCGATCGTTGAACGTACCGCAGTTGCTACTGGGATTCTTGAATTGAGTACTGATTCTGCAGATGCAATCCGAAATGGATTGGTCGCCAAAGGCGATGTGTTGGAAGCGAGTATGGTCGCGGCCATACAAGCGGTAAAGGAGACGCCTCGCGCGATTCCCCATTGTCACATCATTCCCATCGAATCATGTTCAGTCGTTTGGGATTGGGAAGGAGACCACTTGCGCTGCACAGTACGTGTGAGCGCACATTGGAAAACAGGTGTTGAGATGGAGGCTCTTTGCGGGGTCTCGACAGGTTTGTTGTGTGCTTGGGACATGGTTAAGTCGTTGGAAAAGGATGACTCGGGGGAATATCCAATGACAAAAATTCGTAACATTTGTGTTCTCGAAAAGCGCAAGGGCGAGGCGCAGGATTGAGAACCTCCTCGCGCTCGCACACACCATGGCGAATACTTCCGAGTTGGCCAACCACTTTCTCAGAGCCTGCGAAGATGCAGCGATTGCAGCGGCGAAATGGCGTGGCAGAGGCGAGCGGAAAAAAGCCGATGGAGCAGCTGTTGAAGCCATGCGGGCAGTTTTTGATTCGGTTCCTTTTGATGGTCGTGTCGCGATTGGAGAAGGGGAACGAGATGATGCACCCATGCTCTACATCGGAGAACCCCTCGGATGCCTTCAGGGAATAGAAGGTGCCCCGCAAATTGACATCGCAGTCGACCCACTGGAATGTACAAACAATTGTGCAACCGATTCCCCCAATGCCATTGCTGTTCTTGCAGCGGCACCAAGAGGAACTCTTCTTCATGCACCGGATTGTTACATGAATAAGATTGCAGGTGGCCCAGCATTAAACGGCATACTGAGTCTTGAAGCGTCTACGGATTGGAATATTGAGGCGGCCTGCTCCGCATTGGACAAAACTCCTTCTGAATTGAAGGTCGTGGTCATGGATCGCCCTCGACATGAACAACTCATCAAAGAACTGAGGGCGTTGGATGTCGCCGTTCCACTGATTGGGGATGGCGATGTTTCCGCTGCACTGAATGCGGCAGACCCTAATTCAGACATTGACATGCTCATGGGTATTGGAGCAGCTCCTGAAGGAGTCATCACCGCCACAGCGTTACGAGGACTTGGAGGACACTTTGAAGGGCAGTTGGTGACCACAAATGAGGATCATTCTCGCCGCGCAGCAGAAATGGTTGGAGACGATGTCGATAAGCTGTGGAGTCGTGATGAACTCTGTGCTTCTGATGATGCAATTTTTGTTGCATCGGGAGTTTGTTCAGGTTACCTCCCAGGCGTTGAATTCTTGGCACAAGATCGAGTGGCAGTTCACTCTGAAATATTGCATGTCAAAGATGGGTGCCGACAATTTGTTTCGACCGAGAAGCGAATCTGAACATGAAGCCGTCGATGGCGTTGACTTGATATGCCTATTGCGATTCGCAGTTGTCATGTCTAATTGGCCAGAAATGGAAGCCATGCCAAACAACCTCGTGAATTACGGTGTCACCGACAATGGAATTGCAATTATTGAGTTAATTTCTGATTCTGATGGTAAACCACTCACTGAAGGGAAAACATCGGTTAACACCTATACTCGTGAGATGTGGGAAGACATCGATAAAGCAATTCTGAACGCACGATTTGATGATGATGTTTCTGTGATTTTGTTAACAGGACATGGAGAAAAATTCTTCTCAGCTGGTGCGAGCATCAAATACCTGAACAGTGTATCTCCTCGATACAAGTACTTCTTCTGCTTGCATGCAAACGAAACTTTGTCTCGTTTGGAGCAGACACCAAAGTTGGTGATTGCAGCACTGAATGGGCACACTGTCGGTGGAGGATTGGAGATTGCCATGGCTGCTGATATTCGAATCGCATTGAAGGGTAATTTCCAAATCGGTTTGCCAGAGGTTGCACTTGGGGTATTGGCGGGTACGGGAGGAACCGCGCGCTTGTCTCGACTGGTTGGAAAGGCCCGGGCAATGGAAATCATGGTCACTGGGCGAAAATTCTCTTTTGAGGAAGCAAAGGAAATGGATCTCGTGCATGATTTGTATGACAGCATGACATTGGATGAATTCCGCCAGGATATTCTTGATTATGCAGGTCAGTTCACCTTACCTCTTGCTGCGGCAAAGGCCATTGGAAACATCAAGCGAAGTGTGCAAAGCGGAATCGAGATTCCTCTTGAGTACCATTTGGCACTTGAGCGTGAATTGCAGTCAGATCTATTCCAATCAGAAGATGCGAAAGAAGGGATTGCGTCATATGTCGAACGACGTACGCCTCGCTTCTCTGGAAAGTGAAGTGAAAAAACGCTATTTGAAATATGACTGTCCCTACGGGACAGCATGCGTTATGACGACAAGAGTACTGAGGTTGTGGAGACTTACACTCCGAACTTTGAAGCTTGGATTAGTGAGTTCCAAGAGTGGCAAACACGAATTGGTTTTGATCCGAGTTGGTTAGGCGACTATACTTTCGATATCAAATTCGATTGGGATACTGCCGGAGATAAAATCGAATTTGGTGATTTTGAAGGGATGCCAAAGTGGGAGCGAAGAATGCAAATTCCACAACAGAATATCCGTGATGCAATCATCTCTATGGTGACCGTACAAGGAGACACTGAATTTGCAAGTGTTGAGCAACAGAACCACCTACTAGATTCTGCACCCACTGAATACGATCGGAAATCCGCACTTCGAATCATGTGCGAGGAACAGCGGCATGGTTGGCAAATGGCCTACTTGCTTTGTACATTCTTCGGTGAGCAAGGCGTTCGTGAAGCCATGAAATTGCTTGAACAAAATTCGATGGCGAATCAAAACAGGACTGAAGAAGAAC
>DAHO01000015.1:4923-31840 GCA_002498455.1 Euryarchaeota archaeon UBA602 | reverse complement strand
ACCCATTCAACACCCTCTATCGATGGGAATCAATGACATCAGGCGATACGATCCACAGTCTCAGGGGTAATCGCTTCATCCTTGGTAACACGGAATGAAATGGCTTTCAGATTTTCAGGTCCGTTTCTAAACTTACGAATGACCATTCGTGTTTCAAAATCTGTACCGAGCATTCCAACTTCGAATTCCATCACAATGTCGGCGATGGCATACAATTGGCGCTCAACCGATTTGTCCACCATGTCACTGGATACGTTAAGCAAGAGAATGCCTCGGTTCATCTGAGTGTGTGCTTGAATCATACGTAGCATTGAGACCACTCTTGACGCATCATTTCTCGCAAAGAAGAAATCTAAATTGTCCACAGCTGCACGGAAATAAGGTGGCAATGAGGTCATTTGGCTGGTCAAATCAGTCAAGTAATCGTGAACTTCATTTTCCGTAAATCGTGTCTGTGCGAGGCGCTGGATGTCTTGCATCGTAAAGCCCTCCAATCGATATCGGCTGGCTCGTAGGTCGCGCTCGAGAACATTCTGATTGTATTCTTCACCCATGGTTCGGACCATGATGTCTGTAGGCCAGTCGTATCGACGATACAGGGAAAGAATCTCCGCTTGGCTCTCAGCGGTGGAAATCAAGAGTGTGTTTTCTGGATCTTCAGCAACCGAAGCGAATTGCTTGGCCATTAGATCCATACCTGCACCCTGATTGCCGATTGCGAGCAATGTGAATCCTCGAGGAATACTCCCATCATTCAATGGACTACCTGTCAAAATGGTGTCAAACTTGGCTGAGCCAATGCTTCCCATGTCACCGTAGAATTCCTCATCATCGGGGTCAAATTGTACAGGGTCCATTTTTCCACCTCAATGAATCACAACTTGGCCTCGATCGATGAGGTCAGTACAATACAAATCTAAGTTCGCCAGAACACCAGGGGGTGTTTGGTCAGGCACATTGATGATTGCTGTGAGGACCTCCCTAGCGCGGAAAGTGTTGATGAATGTGTGAAGGTATTCGGCCAACATTCGCTTTTCATTGTAAATTGAAAGGGCGTTTACCGAATCTAGAATCACGAAGTTCCCCGTCTCCGTGTATTCGCTCAGATGATACAGAGTACGCAACATAATCGATTCAAGCATGATTGGACTGTCGACAAACCGAACATTCGGATATGGGACTTCTGTTCCACCGATGAATCCACTCGACACTGTATCAATGAATTGGATTCCACTGGAATCGATGCCGATACTGTCCAGTGTTTGGATAATATCTGCTGCACTGCGTGAAGCACAAATGTAGACACCTCGCATCCCGAATCCTTGAATCAACGGTTGCAGTATTGAGGCGATGATCAATTCGGAGTTACTGGTGCCCACCCGTACTTGAATCGCTGATGATGGCGTGGCTTCCTCAGCCAATTGCTGTGCGATTCCCGCATCCAACTCAATCATTTACAGCACCCCACTTCAGCATCGGTGTTAGCATCACACCTTTCGGAGTCAATTCAAGAGCATACTTCGCGCGAGCGTGAGATGTTCCACGCATTTTGACGACCTGAACAAATCGAAGAAGATGGCCCATTCGTTCAACGTCTCCCAGTACGATGATACCATCAAGGATCGCTTCTTCAACACCGAAGGATGACCAATATGCCTTGGCCCCCGACGAGGTAATCTCTGAGACCAACAATGCGGTGCAACCCAGAGTTGCCAGAGACTTGCCCAACTTGAACAAGAAATCTCGAATCAGTTGTTCACTTGGAATCTTGTAACATAGAGTGGTGACCGAATCAATCACCAATCGTGTCACACCAATTGTGTTGACGATATCGGTAATCGATTTGACCATGGCATCAATGTCGGACAAGTCAAAGGTTGACTTTGTCATGCCCAACCATGAGAACAATACATCCATGTCAAACACGTTGATGAGTCCCTGATCCACGAGACGCATATCGAAGAAATCGTATTGGCGCACGTTTTCAAGCAGTTTTACTGAAGGCTCAGTGGCTGAGAAGTGAGCACAGGCTTCTCCATTTGCGGCCCCATTCACCAAGAATTCCATACACATGGTTGTCTTTCCTGAACCACAAGTTCCTGCGACCAAAACTGTTGATCCGTAGGGGATCCCACCACGCAAAATTTCGTCCAACCCGGCAATTCCAGTGACACACCTGTCACGCTCATACTGGGGGGTGGGCATCATGGGAACAAAGCGCGATTCCACAGGCCGTAGATAAGCCGATTGACTAAGCGGTTCCAAATTGACGTTGATTGGTTGGTTCTACCAACCGGGGGTTCCAATGTCGACAGAGGTCCAATTGGTGGCGCTATTGGGGTTTCCTCCAAAGTTGTAGTTCATTGATTGATTGGCCTGAATGTCCCAAGAATCATCCCAAGAGATGGTGCTGACCTCGTAAGTCAGAATGGTTCCGGACCGTGTCCAACCCAAAGTCACCGAATCTCCTTCTGCGGCGAGCAAGTCAATCGAACCCGTGCCCAGTACACCGGATGCACCGAAGTCGACGACCATCGCGTCGTTCGGATTGTATTGTGTCAACGCGTTCCCTGTACAAATGAGACGCTGCTCAGCTCCAAGTGCCCCATCTCCAATCATTTGGAAAGCACCAGGACTGGCCAAACTCCATCCAGAAAGGTTCATCGCAAATCCATCTGGATTTTCCAGTTCAACCCACTCTGGCGGGCCATTGAGTGGGTCGACCATGAGTTCTGTGATGCGCAAACCCGCGGGTTCTCGACCCGCATTGTGAACTTCCAAAGTCACGCGGACCATTTCATCTCCAAGATACATCGTACGACTGGCGGTCGAACCGCGGGTGGCGGATGTGCGTGAAGTACCGTCAGAAAAAATCTCGATTCCAACTCGATTTTCATCCTCGGATTGGACTACGGTGATGGTCAGATTAACATTCAATCCTTCGTCGATGCCCAAACCGTGAATCAGACGATCTTCGGTCACATTGCCAAGTGCAGATATTCGTTGCATGTCAAGATGTCCCGCACCATCACCAATGGCAGGCAATAAATCGGCAGTCAACAGCGTGCTGGCATCGAAGAGATGCCAATCATCTGTGGCGTTGGCGATGTCTCGAATTCCCGCCTCTCTAAGCACGACATGGCCCTTTGAATCAGTCAATTTTTCCAACCCATCAATCGCCATCTGATCGAAGCGGTCGGCTTCGGCGACGTTGCTCCCAAGTTTCAACTGACTCAGGGCCAAAAATGCGCTAACGATGACCAAAAATAGGACGAAGGCGGATAGGAATTCAACCACAGCCGTGAGCGCATCTTCATCGTGCACTCTTCGTGCATTTGCGGCGGTACGTTCACCCTCCTGCATCGGACTGGCATCGGGGCCGCCTCCATCAACCCTGTGGCCGATTTCTTTGCCCCGGCAAACCTTCATGCTCGCCTGTCGGATAGCCGAGGGGTATTTACGGCCCGTTTGGAGTCGTGGGTTCAATGGGTTCAGTCCAGCGCGCCCGTAGGGCGCGGAACCGACACCGTGCGAGCGGCCTTGTTTTGTTGATGCTAGTGAGCACATTCGCAGCATTCATGACTCCAGTTCAAGCGGAAATTAGCAATGATGATGTTTCGATTTCAAATGCGATTGAACCGCTACCCGATTGGAGTTATGATGACTCTGATATCATCTATTGGACGCCCCAAATATTGATTGAAAATCAGTATACTTTGTCTGCGAGTTCGCGAACGATCACCATGGAGGTTTGTGGAGGGGACCATACACAGTCTGCGACCTGCCCTGCCAGTCAAGTCCTGAAGCAAGCCACAGCTCAATCACCCAATTTGAATCCGAGAGGAAACGAAGGCGATTCGGCGATTGTCAGTTTCTATTCCTTCCTATGGTTCATTGATTCCGGTGACATCTCAACCTATCTGGGTGAATTCACAGTCATGTTCCATTTTGATGTAGAAGATAACAACCCTTCCAACGATCATTTGCGATTCAAGGTTATGATCCTAGATGACCTGGTCGATTTAATCGTGAACGACCACGATGTGGACACATCCACAGTCTACAACAGTAACACGCCAATTCCTGCTAACCTGGATGTCCGAAGCCGCTCGTGGCCGGCGGGACAAACCTTCTCGACGGAGTGGTCAATGCACATGGTGGATTCATTGGTCGCAGAATCGCAGGATTGTGTATTGTGGCAAAAAATTCACACCGGTCAAGGCAATATGGAAGGGACGGGTGAATTGATTCTTCACAATGCAACGCATTACAACTCCTCTTCAAGCATGTATTACTCTCCATTTGAAATTGAAGTAGGAATCACTAACACGAGTTCTCGAATCTTCGGAAACATTGCGGTTTCAGGGACCCTCTTCGGTGCTATTCATTCGGTTGAAGTTATCGCCACATTGAATGGTACTGAACTGTATACAGAAACTTGGGAGTTCATGGGCGATGGTTCATTCCCTAATACCGCATACAATACAGAATTTGACAATGGGACGATTTGTTTCACGGCCAAATTGACCGTTGATGACATCTTGGTCGCTCAAGACAGTCGAACGATCCAAGATGTGAGCGGAACATTCGGTTCAATGAGTATTGCCCTGCCCGACATTGTCGCTCCTCATGCGGGTTCCTTTGAAGTCAGGGCTTGGGTTAATGGGACCTTCCTCGACCCCAATTTGGCGAATGACAATATTGCATTCGACATTGTGGTTAACGATACCACTGATGTTTGGATCCGAGAAGTCGTACCGGCTCGCGGCGCTGCAAATTATATTCAGCAAAATGGGCAATATCTGTCTAAGTTCCCCTATGGTGAGCAATCGATCCGTGTCGTCTCTGGCAATATCGGCTGGGTAACGGTTTCCGCTCGAATGGAAGTGAATCTGTATGCATTGTCCTCCGGAGATTATGTCGCTGGCCCATACACCTGTAACTCCACTCTCACACCAGGTGAAGAGATGGTTTGCGACTTTGATTTCAGTTCAACTGGCCTGTTTACGTTGAATGCATCCATCACGACAGTTGATGGCAACGTCGATGCATTCCCGAGTGACAATTGGTTTGAGCAAGCGATCATTGTCGATTTTGGTGCAATCAACCCGACCGTGGCCAATCCAACACCCACAGATGTGTTTGAAACCGGCCAAGAAATCCTTGCCGTAGCAGCAGTCGATCCTCAAGCCCCGATGCCCCTAAATTTCACTTGGAGGATGAATTTCATGGAGATTTTGGGTTATGGTCAGGTGACCAACTTCACCATGCCCATGGGTGAATGGCAATTGACTCTGTACGTCGAAGATAGTGCTGGAAATCTTGAGATTGCAATGCAACCCATTCGAATTCTGAATCGAGTTGAGTTCAGTGAATCGCCTTACGTTGTATCTGGTGTGTCCGTGTCGACCTATTCAATGGCGCTTGAGTTCGATGCGCCTGATTTGCCACCTCCGGGTGTTTTCTATCCAACAGCATACAATCGTAACAAAGAACCGTTGGTGATGTTCAACATGTCCATGGATTCACCATATGGAGTGGATATTACGGTAGATAGCATCGATGCTAAACTGGATTTGAACTACTTCCTTCCCCCTGCAATCGACAAGTCCACCGTGGAACTTCTCAAGCTCCCTTCGTGGGAGGGTACAGAAATGTACGATTTGGAAGATGATGATTCTTATCTAATCAATGCCGACGGTACTATGGATGTATACCTCGAGGGCAGTAAGGGAGGTTCATTCATGCTAATTGGTGAACTCCAACCCGTCACCGTCAACCCCGCAAATCTTACCATCAATTTGCAAAGAGATGGTCAAGTAAAGATCACATGGGACAATGAAGGCGACCATCAGAATCCATATTTTGGTGGTTGGGAGATTTACAGAAAAGAGATTTTCAGATTCAGTTATCCATTCGAATCTGAAGCGCAATTCAATTCTGCGACCTTTGGATACCATGTGTTGGACGTGTCGCCGGACACCCAAGAGTGGCAAGATCCAAACGAGTGGGAACAAGGTACTTGCCTCTCTTACCTTGTCATGGCACACAATCGGGCAGGAGTTACCGATTGGCGATTCGGCAATGTCAGCAATGCTGTTTGGAATTCTACTTCCCAGCGCATGATTGTAGACCAAGTCTGTGTTGACAATTCCGATCCAGCGACTACAGTGGATAATTTGGAAGGGGTTGTGACATTCAACAACAATACAAAGCGACATACGGTTGAGGTCTCATGGACCTGGCCAGAGGTCGATGATGAAGGTCCATTGACCTGGAATCTGTATCGTGCAGAAGTGGTCCTCCCGAGTGTCACTTTCATGGAACCTCTGAGGTCTGGGATGCAAGGTGCACCCGGTGAAACAGGCTATTTCAATGAAACAGAAAGCGCACTGCGCTCATCCATCAAGGTCGAGCAAACCTACTATTACGTCCTGGTGCCATTCGACTCTGTTGGAAATAGCGACTATTTGGTACGCCAAGGCAATGCTGTTCAAGTCGACGTCGATGACATGTTCTGGGTGTATCCCTACAACCAGCCCCCCGTTGAAGGCTGTAGGGATTCAGGTGCAGAGAATTACAACCCAGATGCTCTGATTGACGATGGTAGTTGTGAGTATGCTTGGGATGCCCGTCTTGAGAATGATCTTGCCACAGGTGCCTTCCAGCAGGCAGGCATAGTTTGTGTCTCGCTCATGATTCTGAATATGTTGATGATTCCAATGCTGATTAACAAGTACAAGGAAGTCAAGGTCAAAATCAAGCGTAAGCGTGCACGCAAATCGAGAGTCGATGATTTTGAAGAAATGTTCGATTGATGGCGCGACGTGGGAGATTTGAACTCCCGTGGGTGAACCCACTGGATTAGCAATCCAGCGCAATGGCCAGGCTATGCGAACGTCGCAGTGGCTCGGCCACCATCATTTTTGATTTAAGGAGAATGGTTTACTCACTCTTCTTCTCCACCAGCAATTTCTTGTTGAGCCGCTTCAAATTCTTCGCGGTCAATGACTCCATCCTGATTTGTGTCCATTGAATCAAAGTCATCTTCCTCGTCGATTAATTCCGCGGGTAGGCGTGCAGAGAAAATAATCTCGTCTACAAAGCCACCTTTGTCCTTGTCTCGTAATTCCATTACTCGGGTTCCTTTGGTAGATTTGCCTGTAGTTTCCTTGGTTTGATCAGCACGGACTCGAATCATCATACCCTTTCCAGTCAATATGAACAGTTGGTCGCCTAAATCTGGGATGGTGTGTACACGAACAATCTCATCGTTATGTTCCTCGTCAAGTTTCATTGTAGCAACACCACCTGCACCTCGATTTGTCTTGCGATAACCATCACGGTATTGCTTATTTTTCCCAGTTTTTTCATCTTTCATTGGGGGGTCGATGTCATGCATTTCACCGTCACCCAATCGGCTTCGTTTTGCCATCCCATACTTGGATAATGTGAGCACATGTGTGTCCTCATTCGATGTAGCAATCATGCCTACAACAGCATCTCCTTGCTTCAGTTTCATACCACGTACACCTGCAGTTACACGTCCTTGGACCTTGACAGTAAATCCAATCGTCCCATCGGAGTTTTCCTTGGTTTCGCTCGGCTTGAATCTGCATGCTCTTCCATTCTTTGACACGAGTACAACATGGTCTTCATCTGTCGCTTCTCGTACAGCAACAAGTGAGTCACTCTCACTCTTGAACTTCAGCGCAAATTTCCCATTTCGATTGATTCGTGTATAATCTTCAAGTTTTGATCTCTTGACTACTCCTTCGTGTGTTGCGAAAATGAGGTAATGGCCTTCTGGATTTTCTTGCAATTCCTTAGAGATGGGAAGAATTGTAACCACCTTTTCATCATCTCGAATTCGTTCAATTAAATTCCGAATATGGCTTCCACGACTGAGTCTGCTACCCTGTGGAGTTTCCCAGGCTTTAAGGCCGTAAACGCGACCTTGGTCTGTGAAGATTAGCAGACGATCCTTGCTGAAACATGTGAGAATAGACTTCGGGAAATCCTCATCTTTAGTGGTCACACCCTTCAACCCCTTGCCTCCTCGGTTCTGAACACGGAATGACTCAACCGGCAGATGTCGAATGTAATTGTCCTCCGAGAGGGAAATGACAATTGCGCGTTCTTCGACCAAATCTTCTCGGTCCATTGAAAGTGGCATCGGATCTATTTCAGTTCGGCGTTCATCCCCATGTTTCTCAACCATTTCATCCAGCTCGGACAGGAGAATTTCGAGTTGCCGGCTTCGACTACCGAGAATCGCATTGTATTCAGCGATGGCTAATTTTAGTTCAGTGAATTCATCATCTACCTTCTTGGTGTCCATCTTTGATAATTGGTACAATCGTCGCTCTGCAATTGCCTTCGCTTGGGGCACAGTGAAATCGAATACAGGAATGGATTCAAAGGTCACTTCTCCACGCAAAATTTGCTCAAAGTGCTCTCGACTCTCTGCACCTTTACCGGCAGCAACTACATCATCGATTCGAGCTTGAGCCTTGACCAATCCTTCGAGAACGTGTGCTCTAGCTTCTGCTTTGGCCAGATCAAATTGTGTTCGTCGGCGAATGACCTCCTCACGGTGACGGACATATGAGTGGAGGATAATTGGCAACGTCAGTTGTACAGGTTCACGACTGACAATCCCCATCATGTTTGCAGAATAGGATTCCTGAAGTCGACTTGAACGATACAATTGATTCAACACAGCGTGTGGATCTGCGTTCTGCTTGACTTCAATGACCACACGAATGCCTTCTTTGCTGGATTCATCACGAATGTCGCGGATGCCCTTGACCGTTTCTTTGCTCACCAAGTCAGCGATACCCTCTAACATTCCAGCCTTTTTGACCTGGTAGGGGATTTCGGTGATGACGATTCGCTTTCCATCTCCATCATCATGGACTTCACATTGGGACCTGACGTGGAAACGCCCATGGCCCGTTTCATACATGTCACGGATCCCATCGATTCCATGAATGGTGGCTCCTGTTGGGAAATCGGGCCCCTTCAGGTGTTGCATATATTCTCCAATATCGATGTTTGGTGGCGTCTCCGGATTTCCGTTCTCCTCGCCTTCCTCTAGAATTCTGTCAACGTGAAGGTGGACTGCAGAAGCCACTTCGTTTAGGTTATGAGGGGGGATTTTGGTGGCCATACCGACCGCAATTCCATCGCTACCGTTCAACAACAGATTGGGTAATCGTGCTGGCAACACCTCAGGTTCCTGTTCGGAATCGTCGAAGTTGGGTTGGAAATTGACGGTATCTTTCTTGATGTCCTCCAGCATGTGTTTTGACAGTCGGTCCAAACGGCTCTCAGTATATCGCATGGCAGCAGGGGGGTCGCCATCGATACTACCGAAGTTTCCTTGGCCGTCGACCAACGGGTAACGCAAACTGAAGTCTTGTGCCATTCGGACCATGGTATCGTAGATTGATTGATCACCATGCGGGTGGAATTTACCCATGACTTCACCCACTGAACGTGCGGATTTGGAGTATGATCGGTCAGCAGTATGTCCTGCTTCATGCATACCATACAGCACCCTTCGGTGTACGGGCTTCAACCCATCTCGAACCTCGGGTAGTGCGCGTCCGATAATGACGGACATGGCGTAATTGATGTACGATGTACGCATCTCTTGGTCGACAGTGTGTCTAACCTGGTTATCGGTTGGATTTGTTGATTCTTCTTCATCACTCATCTTCAATCACCTCACACATCTACATCCGCTTCAGCAGCATGTCGTTCAATAAACGCCCGTCGATCGGGCACATCGTCTCCCATCAAGGTCTGGAACAATGATGAGGTCTCCCCATCATCACTGAAGTCATTCGCTGTCACTTTGAGCAATGTACGGTTTGCGGGATCCATCGTGGTGATCCACAATTGGTCAGGATTCATTTCACCCAGACCTTTGTATCGTTGGATACCAACTTTCGCCTCTGGATTTTCTTCCTTGAATTCCTCAATAATCGCATCACGTTCAGGGTCTGAATATGCGTATCTTGAGGTTCGGCCACGAGTGATCATGTACAATGGGGGTTGGGCGATGTATACATTGCCTGCTTCGATTGCAGGCCGCATGAATCTCCACATGAATGTCAGAATCAATGTACGAATGTGTGCGCCATCGACGTCAGCATCCGTCATAATGATAATTTTTCCATAGCGTAGTTTTTCGACATTGAAGAACGTCTCTTGATCGGCTAGAATTTCTTCCCCTTCTGCCAATTCAGGAGGGTTGCCAACACCTGCACCTAGAGCTTTAATCATGGTCTGAATCTCGTTATTTTGATACACCTTGGCTTGATTACGGAGTTGACGTTCGACATTCAATATCTTACCTCTGAGGGGTAGAATTGCTTGTGTCCGTCGGTCTCTTCCAGTCTTCGCAGAACCGCCCGCAGAATCACCTTCAACAATGTAAATCTCACATTCTTCAGGGTTTCTACTTTGACAATCGGCTAGTTTACCCGGTAGCCCCCCGCCTTCCAAGACACCTTTACGGCGAGTCAAGTCACGTGCTTTGCGAGCAGCTTCACGAGCTTTGCTTGCGAGAACGGCTTTGTCAATGACAATTTTTGCCACTGAGGGATTCTCTTCGAAATGCTCAGCAAGCTTCTCGTTGACGATGCTTTCGACGATACCTGCAACTTCATTGGACACCAATTTATCCTTTGTTTGGCTTGAGAATGAGGGGTCGGGATGCTTGACGCTGATGACTACAGCAATACCCTCGCGCACATCATCTCCGGACAATTTGTCAACATTCTTGAGCAAGTTGCGACTTTTTGCGTATCGGTTCACACTCCCTGTCAGTGCACTTCGAAGTCCGGACAGGTGAGTTCCTCCGTCTCGATTACGGATGATATTCGTGTAACACTGAATCGCTTCATTGTAAGCGTCAGACCACTGCATGGCCAATTCGACGTGAATTTCACCCCCCTCGGTTTCCCGCATGCCTTTGATGTAGACTACATCGGGGTGAATTGGATTCCGGCGCTCATTCAATTGTTTGACAAATTCTGAAATTCCACCATCATACTGGTGCTCCACAATTTCAGGAGAGTCTCCACGCTGATCGACGATTGTAATCTTCAATCCCGCATTTAGGAATGCAGTTTCTCGCAATCGTGTGTTGAGTATGTCATAATCAAACTCTGTGACTGTGGTGAAAATATCCAAATCGGGTTTGAATGTAATCGCAGTACCCGTTGATGTGCTATTTCCAGTTTCAGTTAACGAATCCTGTGGCTCACCACGAACGTAGTTTTGCTCATACATCTTACCATCACGCTGGATGGTCATCTTGAGCCATTCGGATACGGCATTGACTGCCGATACGCCCACGCCATGTAACCCTCCTGACACCTTGTACGACGAGTTGTCAAATTTGCCACCAGCGTGGAGTTTCGTCATGATGACTTCAGCCGCACTAATTCCATACTCGGAGTGCTTTCCTACAGGGATGCCTCGCCCATGATCAACAATGGTGACTGAACCATCTTTTTGCAGAATGATTTCAATGGCATTACAGTGTCCGGCAAGGTGTTCATCGACGGCATTGTCGACGACTTCCCAAATACAGTGGTGTAGGGCGGAACCATCGTGTGGGTCGCCCAAGTACATGCCGGGTCTCTTACGTACGGCCTCGAGCCCCTCGAGGACTTGGATACTGTCTGCTTTGTATTCACTTTCGCTCAATTCACCAACTCCCCTGGCAATTGTTTTGAGGACCCCCATAGGGGGTCCTCATCACATGCCTCAACGTGGGTTATCGGGGTTATTGAATGATTCGCTCAAAGCCTCTAATAAACGCCAATTCAGGTCCATTTGCACATACCCTGTCGATGCCAATTCAGGACTCAAAAATCGCCAAAATGCAGTGGTTTTTGTCACTGCAATTTCCGAAGTCTCTCTCAATACGATTAAACCGGAGGTGCCAATCGCCGCGCTGATGACTGACTCGTTGATTTGCGCAACCCTGAGAGGACACAGCGTTGGCGACATGATTCGCGACGCCAGTCGCGCTACAGCGGCGGGTGCAGATCTGGTTGAGGTAAGATTTGACAATCTCTATGTTAACCGAATCGAAGTCGATCCGATTGTCATCACCAATGCGGATGGAGAAGAAGTGACTGAGAAGCAACCACCCATCATGGAAGAACGTCCCATAGAAGACATCAACGTCGGAGAATCAATTGAGAGCCTCAAAGAAGGTATCCAAATTCCTGTTGTTTTCACGTGCCGTTCCACCGAAGAAGGTGGCTATTTCCATGGAGATGAGAGTGCGCGTTTAGACATCCTACAAGCTGCAATCGACAGTGGAGTTTCTTGGGTTGACCTGGAAATTTCAATTGCTCAGAAAGCCAGAAACGTACTCATTGATTCCTGTGGTGATTCGACTTCTATCATTGCTTCAAGCCATCTTCCAGCGGTATCTTCTGCCGACGAAATCGTTGATTTTGTTAACGACAATTCGAGTGCTGGTAACGTCATCAAGTGTTGCTACGAGGGGGTTGAGCATTCCAGCAGTTTACACATATTTGATGCGGCTCAACGCCTCTCGGATGCCGAGGTACAAGTGGCCTTGATGGGTCGCGGTCCTGGTGGTGATTGGACACGAATTCATGCACCCTTGCTCAACCAGGCCATCGTTTACACCACTCTTGATCGCGATTATTCCCTCGTCAAGCGTGGTCAGGTCAACATCAATGATTTGCGAATTGCCTGGGGCGTTCTAGAGTACGAGTAAGCCATTCTAATCCATTGGTGGAATCACATCAGTGGATGATTCTGCTGCCGTTTCAAGATGAGGCATCATATCGGTTGTCGTCATGTCGAGTGAAACATCTCCGGCTTTCATGTACTGTCTGTGGATGATGAATGGGGCTGCAAGAATACTAATCAGTCCACCGCAGCAAAAACATTTGACGGTCCAATTTGGCAATGATACACGTTCTTCGACTTCAACGGTCAAATCAACGCTGTAGTTCGCCCCCTGAGGTCCGGCATCATACATGCGAATGTTGTCCCAAGTGTCGATGACGAGGAGCATGGTCTCCGGTGTCCCTACACAGTCGTCGAAAATCCAACAAGAGCTTTCTTCCGGATGATCCAATGCCACTGAAAAGTCGACGTTATTCAATTTCTCATACGAATGAACATCTCTGAATGCACCCCACAAAAACATGTTCTGGGCATTGGGTGATGAGGTGGCAAAGTCATCGCGCCATTCGTCACCTGAATGTCGGGATGTGTAATCCCAAGTGTAATACATCCCAAAGTCCCAGAATTCCTCTGGTCTGAATTCGTTTTCTTGCAAGAGGTATACGTCGGCCACCGGTCGCTCTTCTGAATCGTTCAGCGGTTGTAAATCTACAGAAAAAGAGTATTTCCATCCAGTCACCATATTGATTCGAACCCCGACCGCAGAATCGTTGTAGAGCTCAAATGAAGTGCTGAATGAATTCCTAAGAGGGCACAATTCGTGCCAATTCAATCCAATTACAGGGTCGTTGAAAAACTGCCAATCGTCTTCGTTATCGGCCTTTTCATCAGATTCCACATTGGTTTTCCCATCATCAAGCATTTGGAATTCTTCGACCGTACTTGTGTCGACAATGCCATCTTGATACAACAGGTTGCAACTGGTTTGTGCCGAAGCGTTGGGGGCGACCTCGTATCCGATTGCGGTCATCAAGGGGATCATTAGGATTGAAACCACTAGAATGGAATTCAAGTGTCTCCTGAAGACCAACACAATCACCGCCGGCGTCGACTGGTCACAGGCCGCACATAACCTGATTCCTTGCTACGCCGGTCATCACGCGTCAAATGGGATGGCTTGGGTGGTGGCGCGTGCTGGTCCATGCCCAAGATTCCACCTTCGGTATGGACTTCGGTCACATCGTAAGTGCTGGCTGCCTGTTCGGCCTCAACCTCGATTTCTTCGGGTTCGCGCATGACCAACCATCCAAGTGTGAGAACAAGAGCAATCAGAATGATGATGTACAAACTTCCAGAATCTGCTGAGGGTAGCAAATCTTTCCATGAAAGGTCACCCAATGCATCATCTTCGGAATCCAAATCCCTGACCGTAATCTCAAACGTTTCGATTGTACACACCAATGTATCGTCGCAGACTTTCAGACGGACTACGTATTCTCCAGTTTCATTCCAAATTGCATCCATCCGCCCGGGGAACTCTTCATCCATCATCCAATCATCGATGAAATTGCCGTTTTCGTCGGCATCTATGCTGTCATCCAAATCCCATGAATAGTGAAGCAGTGTATTGAGTTCTGTATCTCGATCATTGTTTGCAATTCCGTCATTGTCACTGTCAACCAAGACATCATCATCACGCCATGCACGCATCCCAGTCTCCATGTCCGAATCGGTTGCAGTCGCCCGCAGGCTGTTTAGAGCTCCAACGTAAGCCTGATTCTCTGAAATCAATGCTTCGGTTGAGATGGTCGGTGCACTCGATACCCAGATTCCAATGGTGGTTGAATTGCTGTCTCCAGTTCCGTAACCGTCCCGGACAGTCAACGTCACTGTATAGTATCCTGGTTGTTCGAAAATATGCCACGCATCGATTTGGTTTGATGGGGGTGATGCATCGCCCCAGTTCCAAGTAGTTTCAACAATGCCATTCCAATCCGGGGCATTTTGGTCAGGATTTTGCATACCGTCGAATGCAAGGTCCATATCTCGTGATCCTTCCGATGAGAATCTCAATACGGTTCCAGGTGCAACGAAAATATCCCCACTCTCTGTAAATGAAGTTCGCCAATTGTAAACCGACAAATCTTGCCCAGGTACCGTAACTGCAGTTCCATTGAGCCAAGCTTCTTGGGCAGAGAGCACCGGCATAGGCAGTGGATTTGCGATATGGATTGTGTAACTCTTGGGTAAAGAGTCCAGTCCTCTCTCATCGGTCACGACTAAGGTCACGCTGTAGACGCCAGGTTCCGTGAACATGTGATTGACTTGGTTGTTCGACATGTTTTGTTCGATTCCAGTGATGGTCCAATTGTGGGTCATGTTTCCGGAATTTCCATCCGGATCGAAGGAAGATGACAAGAAAGTGTACATCGTATTCGTCGTACCATCAGCGGGACGCGGGAAAATTGCAACTGGGCGCTGATTCAGAACTTCGACACGCAGGATGGCTACGGAGACATTGCCCGCATCGTCAGTTGCGAAAGTGGTGATGTTCTTCCAACCGGGTGTGGCCCAAGCGACCAACGGGTTGGTAACACCGGTATAGTTCTCAGTGAAGGGTGATGATAGGGTCACAACTCCACCATCCAGATTGACGTTTTCATCAAACCACCAATCTGTATCAACGATTGTTCCATCATCGTCGGTGAAGATTGTAGGTAGACTCAACGGTGTCAATGTGGTCGTTTGCAGATCTTCGTACCAGACCTGACGAGGTACTCGATTTTCAATCAATATCGACACGGTCATGTTGGCAAGATGTGTGCCATCATCAACATACAAGGTAAGGATGTATTCTGTACCGTTGGCTGAGCCTATATCCCATTCATGCGAGATTTCATACAATCCTTGCCCACTGACGACAGTTCCATCACCAAAGTCCCAGGTAAAGACCAATTGATTCAATGGGACGTTGTCATCACTCCTTGCCGCAGAGAATTGAACGCGTTGAGATGTTAACAGTGTGTAAGGGTCTGTAATGGCTGAAGGAGGAGATCCAACATCGATTTTTGGAATCGGTGGTTGCGTGTCGTTAACGCTGATGACCCACTGCTGAGGGGTGCTGACGGCTCCACCTTGATCAGTGACAGCCAGAGTCACGTTGTAAGTGCCAGGGTTTTGCCATGCTCGGAGAGGGTCCTTGAGGCCTGAGCCCGACAAACCGTCACCAAAGTTCCAATTGTATCCAATTGGGGTTTCATTGTGGGTGAACGACTCATTGGTCAATCCAAGTCCCCAGAGGTCATACCCTGCACCGAAGAACTGCAGAGGCAACCACGTCTGTGTTGCATTAGACGCGGCCCCACCCTCCGCAACAGGAGCCATGTTCGTGAGATTCAGAGGGAGTGTCAATGCTTCATCGACGATTTCACCAATCTGATTGCGCATGGTAAAACTGAGCGACCAGTCACCATCCCATGGTGGTGTAAACCAAACCGTTTGGTTGACAGGTACACTGTTCCCTGCTTCCAATGAGAATGACAAACTGTCATGCAGGGTGTTTTCTTCAAATGCCCTGACTTCGATATCTAAGACTTCGTAGAATGCCGAGGATGTGACTTCAACAGTGGCTTCGACCGTGTCGATATCCCCGTCCTCGTCTCGATCGGTGGTGTACTCTTGAGCCACCGAGATTTGGGCCGGCTGAGTAATCAATCCCGCCATGACATCAAATGTAGCGATTGGATATTCTGTACCTCCTGCGAAATTGCAGTTCGGGCTGGTGTAATCACAATCGTCCACGGCACTTTCGTACCAGACGATGAGATATACATCATCTGTGACATTGCCAAAGCTTGGAATCAATGCCGTCCCAATTCCGGTCAATGGGTCGAATCGCAATTGCTCCATTGACCAAGTGCCTGCAGCAGCGTCATGGGAAAGAGCGGTGGCTGCAAAGCCAAGTTCACTCGGTTGAATCATGATGTTCAAGGGGGCTCCAGTTCCATCCTTGAAGCGGAAAGCGTGAACACCCCAACCTTCGATATCCAATGTACCTGATTGCCACATAGCGCCCCAATTTAGATTGGAACCTGACAATTGGAGTCTACAGAATTGATTCCCTCCACACGACTCGTACATGTCGATATTGTCTAGGCCGAATTCAGCTTGAGTTCCATGGTCGAGCGTGACAGAGGCTGTGAAATTGGCAAAGATGTCTGACATCGTGGTACCAATCGGAGTCCCTGTTGGCCCAAGGGTTTGTGCAAGGTCAACAATGCCTGCACCACCAGTCAACGTATCTCCAACCAACTGCCGAATCGCTGACCCACCACCTAAGTTGTCTGCAAGGAAGAGCATGAACATGAATCCAGCGCCGTAGTCGGCCAATCGCTGGTTCCACCAGCGTACGGATGCACTGGCGTTTGTCGTCCACTGATTGGCGTGGCCAATAATGGTGTTCGATGCTCCAAAGCAAAGGAAGGCTGCCATGTCTGCATTCCCTTCGTCAATCCAAGCATATTCAAACGGGTCTCGAGCATTGTGCAAAAGATGCTCAAATTCATGAGCCAAAATCGTATTTCGCCATGAGAGGTCATCAATGTCGACGTAGATTATTTCGCGAACCGATGACATGCCGGGCATGAAATACCCGCCAATATTGGCTCCACCATCGATGGCATAAATCACGATTTCAATCTGGCAGTTATTGTCAACATCCGGAGCGCTGCCGAAATAATTGGTATTGGTCGGAAAAATTGTCGTCTCCCATGTCGAACCGATATTGTTCAATGTGGTCGAGGACACAGATTGACCATTCTCAATCAAGACGGCTGAATTTGCAGTGACATGCATGGCGGAGACTTGGATTTGTCCACCTGTGGTTTGTACCGTTCCAGTTTGTCCTGTAGTCCATGCATTCTCGCAAGCCCTACCTGAGGTTCTTGAATTGCTGCTTTCCTCAAACGGCATCACCAATCCGGGGTAGCCGTCATTGGCCCATTCTTGCTTCAGATGCCTTGTCGCACTGAAAATGAGCTCATCTTCATCACCGGCGAAAAGGTACGGTCTACCGTCATCTTCTGCTACAAAACCGTCGAGATCGTAGGCGTAAATCATCGGTCCTTCGGTGGATTTTGTCTGACCATCATCTGCTGTCGCAAAGGGTACCCAGGACGCGAAAATCATCAATGAAACCAGTAGCAGACTTTGTGTTCGATTGCCAGCAGACATTTGCACACCTCGCGGAAACACTACGTGTTCCCGCGCTGACTTGGACCGAGCAGGTATTTAACACAAGATGGAGCATTGTTCATACATGCTCAGGGGCCGACACCTGCTGGCGTTGATTTGTTGCACCCTAATTGTACTCAATTTAGCCCCACAAATTGGTGCCCAAGGCGATGAATCTGCATATATTCGGGCCGAGTCATTGTTGGTGGTAGATCATGGCAATGTGACTCATGATTTGCAAGCCTATACTCAAGGGCTGGAATTTTACCAAGGAAGGTTGTTTGAATCCACTGGGGTGTATGGGAGTTCGACCTTGCGGGAGGTGAATCTGTCAACAGGAGAAGTCATTCGTTCGGTCAATTTGAGTGCGGATGAATTTGGAGAGGGCCTGACTTTCGTCGATGATCAAATCATTCAGTTGACTTGGAAGGAAGGCGTCGCATACCGGTACGACGTCAATACGTTTGAGGTCGTGGGGAATCATACCTATTCGGGAGAAGGGTGGGGCCTTGCATACGACGGGAATCAATTGATTATGTCAGACGGTTCGGATGTATTACAATTCAGAAATGCAACGACTTTTGAGTTGGAATCAACCCTCAATGTCACGCTAAACAACGAATCCCTTGGGCGTCTCAATGAACTGGAAATGTTTCAAGGACTGCTATTGGCCAATGTCTACCAAACAGAGCAAATTGTCGGCATTGACTTGGTTTCTGGCATTGTGGTTTGGGATATCGATGCGAGTGGATTGAAAACTGAAGGCGGCGAGGTGCTGAACGGCATCGCCCATGATGCGACAACCGGTTCGCTTTGGATCACTGGGAAGTACTGGTCGAAAATGTACAACATTTCCTTTGCCGAGCCTGAACGTATTCCCGAACCCGAAGTTATCGCGGAGCCTAAACAACCGGTAGCGACACAAGTTGAGGCATTTTACTCCAATGCGGTGTTGGCCTCAATGATGGTTCTACTCGTTACACTCTGGGCCATGAAATTGAAGGACGGTGGGCTCAACCCACCTCCCAAGGGGGAGTCATCGTGAGTGACGAAGGAGACTTAGTCGTCCGATTGGATTTGGATGATGAAGTTGAATCTGCAGTCTTTCGTGAATCGTCAGAGGATGCACTTGAGTGGACACTGAATGTGGCGATCGGTCTCATTGTTGCCGGCTCATTGCTGGGGCTATGGTTTGGAATATTGCTGTTCGCTGCCGACCCGCAAGATGTTTTGGAAAACCCATTGTTTGCCGATGAGAACACTGCGACCGTTAACGGGCAATTGTTGTCTGCTTTGGATGTTGAAAACAATACGGGTGGTGATCCAGTCGAAGGAGTGCGAATTATTCTGCTCAACATGGATGATGAGCCAACCAGCCATAGTGCGTTCACCGATCGTGATGGTCGATTCTCTATGGAAAATGTCCCTCAGGATTCGTTTATTTTGAAGATTAGTGAAGAGGGCCACAGGGTGGTGCGTACAACGTTCATTCCAGGGGATCAAGCGGTTCTTTCGTTGACATTAACTCCCGGAGATGGGGAGCCGATTGAAGATGATCTGAGAAAAGATACTTACCTTGAAAGTGCAGTTCTACTCGCCTCCGTCGTAGCTTCGTTGACCATCGTTTCCGCGCTGTTTGGCTTCGTGGGTGCCACAGAGGCTCGTCGAGGCAAGCGTTACCGGCGGACCCAGTACCTATGTGGTCTTGCACTTTTCAGTCGAGGTGGTATCTTCATCGGTCCACTTCTCATTCTTGTCGGCATGGGCATGCTCTCCGCGACAAAACGCCATTTTGAAGATGTAGACGGCGACCAGTGAGGTGCGAGTATGTACCTGATTACCGTGGAAGGTGGCGATGGCTCAGGAAAGGGTCTAGCAACACAGATGATTGCAGAAATTTTACATCAGGAATTTACATTTTCAGGCATTGATATCACCGCAGAACCTAGAAGAGATGCTGAACTCGGTTTATTGGCAGTAGAAGCGGTCCGAACCGGTGAGGCTGGCCCCGTAAGAGAAGCCGTGTATTTCGCAGCCGATCGAATGGATCACTCGCATACTTGGATTCGTCCACGTCTAGGGCAGGGGCATGCAGTGGTTAGTGAGCGCAATGTGCACTCATCTTTGGTATACCAAGGGGTCGTGGGTGATCTCGGTGTCGAAGAAGTCGCCCAAATGAACGCTGCGGCCATGATTCCGGATCTCTGTATTTGGGTTGACTGTGATCCTGAAATGGCGTTGAATCGTATTTCAGATGGTACACTGAAGCTTTCGATATCCTCTCGTACGGATGATACAGAGTATTTCGAAACCGATGAATTCCAAGTGAAAATCCGTCAGGGCTATCACGACCTCCTTGGGGGCGCCGTTCCCATTCCTGCTCCATTCAATCGCGGCCGTGTAGTGGGTCCGGTAATCAACGATGGTACCAAAGAAGAATTCCGGCGGAAATTACAAGCAGAGATTCGCAAGTTTTTGCATGAGAGACCGATTCCGTTGAACGTCCCTACAGAAGAAGTTGAAATGCACATGCTTGCTTCAGCCTTGGCCTCCCAGAAGGGGCAAACAACCCTCGATGTTCTGGCCACCAAACCTGCGAGAAGTAACCGTGATTGGCTTGCAGGAGAGAAACCATGGGAAGTCGTTCGTGACGCTTCGAAGTTGTACATAGAGGCCGTTCAGAGTGAAGATGCTCCTTCACGCATGGACGTACCTCAAGATCCATTGAGTCATCCAGTTTTGTCGATTTTAGGTACACTTTCATTGTTGCCTGCCACGGAGATTTCTGAATTGCGAAATTGGTTGGGTCCTGTAAGAATGGTGACCGAAAGGCACACTCATCGGATGGTAAAATTCTTTGATGAACAATCCGATTGGGTTAGGATTCATCGCCCGATGATTGGGCACGACGCTTCGCGTACCGAACTGCGCTCAAATTGGCAGGCATTCGGCCGAGTGGGGTTGGTCATTTGGCCATTCAAAGAGGCCCTTTCTGAATGGAAAAGAACCCATCCGAATACATCTTGGAAGCATGGAATGGCGGCGGTGATATCTTCTGACGTAAGTGCGGCTACTGCCTGTTTGTCTAGGTTGTCAATATTGGGTTCCGGTAAGGGGGATTCACCACCTCCTTCGACGAATCAAGAACTGATTTCGTGGTGGCAAGACGGAGTCGCCTAATCATTCACTTTCGGAGAAATCAGTGGTTCGCAATACTGCGCCCGCAGGAAGTAGAACCAGTCCCGCATCTAGTCCAAATCGTTCGGGCCTAGATGACAAGCTTGCACTGAAATACCATCCGATGATGAATCCAAATGGGATGCCTGTCATGACACGCAATGGATTCACCGACTCGTAAGCGCTAATCGCCTGAATGCCTCCGTCCAATACCACGGGTAGACAAAACAAGATTCCGATGGCAAACATGGCCACCAACCGTCGGTCATTCGCATACAGAGGGATGATTCGATTATCGGGAAACAAAGTGAGGAACGTATCACGAATAGTCCAACGATTTAGTCCCCTACGTGAGAACCACCAGCCTCCTAAAGCGAGACCCAAGAATATACCTACGTCACGCGCACAGACGGGCATTTGGTTTCCGTTGATGGTCCATGAACGCTCAAATTTTTGATGGCAATTGAGGTCGCCAAACGCATAAACGAATGCATAGTATGGATTCAATTCAGACCACGCAAATGTACCGCCATGAGCGCTTTGGTTGTGCCCAATTTTACCCCCTTCTCGATGATTTTGATTCCCCCAACTGTCTTCATTGTAGTAATCAAAAGTATTTGCTCGACCTGATAGTTCGGGAACACTATCTTCGGGCATCAGGAAGGGGACTAGAAACATCGACACACAGTAGAATGCAGCGATGCCGAACACCCATCGCCCGACCTTTTTCTCCCGACTTCGATCGCTCAGGCCATTGCGATACGGGGGTTCCATGTCGCTTCGACATGAACTTGCTGTAATGTGTTTGCTGTAACTCTGTTTGCCACCCCATTCATAGCCAACACCCACTAGGGCCAATCATGACCGAACTCCGTGTCAGGGATCTTTTCACTCTTTCTGGAGTGTTGGGGTTGATGATCGGGACCATGTCATTCTTCATGTACATCTTTGCAAATGGCATGGATGTCTCTAACCTTGATCGGGCCATGGAAATCGGTGGTATCGTTGGTGGGGTCACTGCGTTTGTGTTTTTGTGTTACACATCGGTACGCTATGTTGAACGAAATCGGAAATTGGCGGAAGCGGCGGTGGAGATTGACCCTCTTGACCGCCTTCAAGCGCTCCTTCAATCCGTTGAAGAAACCTCATCCTCTTTGCCATGGGCTGAGGAGCGACCGTGGCTAATTTCGACGCATGTTCGTAGAGACCGTGGAGTCATGACTGTCGATTTACATGATCTTGACGTAAAGCATTCACGTTTCGTTATCGACCAAATCATCGCATCGAGAGCGTGGATTGGTCGGGTTCGAATCATCACAGGTCGAGGACTTAACTCAAAGACGATTCCAAAAATCCGTCCCATGGTAATTGAGCGATTGCGAGGAGTTACTCGGGAATTGAACTGGGAATTGCTGATGAAGAAGGGTTCCGTTACATTGCGTCCAATCGGTGAAGCACCCACTTTGAGGAAGTGGGTTCTACGCTTTGTATTCCTAGGTGGGCCGATCACATTCGCTTTCGCGCTTGCATTTCGAGATCTCGCCGGGGAGGGCTCATATGATCAAGGACTTCGGGTCGGAATCGTTCTTGGGATGTTGTTGAGCGGACTTCTCGCATCGTACAGAGAGCGCCAGTAGTCATTCCCAAACCGGGGCCCCTTCACAGCAGGCTTCGACAACATGCCCACACCTTGGGCACTCCATGTGCTGTCTACGGGGAACCGCTTTGCCACGGTACCCGCAATGACAAACAATGTTCTCGCAGTAGTCCGCCATAGACCGTCCAGTACAAGGGGGTCGAAAAGTGCTCGTGCCGGAATTCGAATCCGGGTCAGCGGGATGAAAACCCACCATGATGGGCCTGGCTACACCACACGAGCAACAAGTCGCGGCAGGCATTCCTGTTGATGAGGGGTTCGGTCATTCTTCCTCATCAAGAAGCCCATCCCACCAGCGGATTGCTGGAATGAAAACCAGTACGGCGACCACGGTAAAAGCAACCCAAATGATTGGATTTTGTAAAGCATGTAGCAGCTCATCCCCCCACAGACCAATGGCGACAGCTTGCACCCCAAAACGAAGTCCTCGCCCCCACAATCCAGCGATGATGAATTGTCGGCGATCCATTTCGCCCATTCCTGCGACCCATGCGAGTACCTTGTACGGGATGGGTGAAATAGCAGCAATGAACATCCCTGCAGTACCATATCGTACAATCAAATTATCCAATCTGACCATGTGTTTGCGGGCGATGAATCGCTCGGCAACACTTCTCCCCAACACCTTGCCGAACCACCATCCTAGCAATGCTCCAGCGACACTGGTCAACGTCACCACTGACCAAATGAGGAAAAGGGCCCAGGGATCACCTTGTGCATTAATGAACATTGGTAATGTCAGTGCTTCGGGTGGAATGGGTTGAATGAAGGCTTCCGTAAACGTTAGAATTCCGAGTCCCGGCAAACCGAGGTCAAGAGACCACTGCACATAGGAGTCCCATGCCTCCCAGAATGCACCCGGCAGTAAGCCCATGGGTGCTAGGCAACAGATTCTAGGCATGACCCTTTCCCATTATCGTCGGGTCGGAAGGCTGATGTCACGCCCATCCTTCCTTGCCGACATGGAGGTTCTGGATACGGCAGCACTGCTCTCTTGGCCAGTCGAATTGTTGGTCAATGGTCTGTGTGCCACAAGCCAGCTCAGTGAGGTGGAGCGTCTTTCTCCAGCAAGACATCTGTTGATCGAATCTCAGGGGCCACGTTTTGAAGAACCCTCATCAGCTGCAATCGATAATGCACGTGCAGCCAGTCAACTAACGGGTGATTTGACAGGCTTGTCAAGTGTCGACATTGACGTGCTGGCTTTGGCGCTTTCCAAGGGTTTGGTATTGGTGACGGATGATTACCGCATGCAAAATGTCTGCCAATCGGTGAATCATCCATGGCGAGGTGTCGTCCAATCTGGTGTAAAGGAAGTTCGAAACCACTCCCTCATTTGCACTGGATGTGGCACCGTCCACCCACAGGGCGATGTTTGCCCTGAATGCGGTGCAAAACTAAAGTTGAAGCGTGAAAAATCCAATTGAAAATTTAATTTTTCAATTGATTAATCAGATAACTCTTCTTCGACTTCTTCGGGGGTTTTCCCTTCAATATCGATATCAGATTGTTCGGCCTTTTCTGCCAGTTCCGCGGTTTCTGTTCGCCCCCCGCGATCCAAATCTTCCTGAGTGATATCGCCAGCTTTCTTCACATCGGCCAAACCTTGGTGAAATTCTCCCTTGGCCTGTCCCATCGAACGAGCCAGCTTGGGCAGACGTTCTGCACCGAAGAGAACGAAGAAGGCCACGAGTACGATTACGAGTTCCTGAGTGCCGAATGCCATGTGCTTACCGAACCGTGCTGAGAGACTGCCCCCATTCAAGATTCCGCTGATTAGCCACCAGATACCGGTGGAATGAGCGCAATTTCGTATTCTTCAACTAAAATCATCGTTTGTGACACAATTTGTCCATTCACGGCGACCTTGACAAGTGTCGAATCTAGGTTGAGGTGCTCAAGCAACGAAAGAACAGTGGTATTTTCAGGCATTTCCAGTGTCATCTGTTTCTTCTCAAATTGGTCTTGCAGTGGCCCGAAAAGCAAGAGCTTGAGATGAATCATCGGCGGTGCGCTACAAACGGAGTGTTATATCCTTGCTCTAACTAGAGCATGGCATGACGACAGTACTTGAAGCACGTGATTTGTGGAAGGTATACGAAACGGGTACAAATCGGGTCGAGGCTCTACGCAAAGTAAGTGTTGTACTCAAAGCCGGTGAAATGGTTGCGGTGATGGGTCCCAGTGGGTGTGGAAAAACCACTCTACTCAACTGCCTGTCAGGATTGGACGAAATATCAGCAGGTGAAGTACTCATTCAGGATAATCCTTTGTCGCAGTTGTCTGATTACGATTTGACTGCACTGCGTGGTTCTCAATTGGGTTTTATCTTTCAATCATTCAATTTATTGCCTGTTTTGACAGCGGTTGAGAACGTTGAATTGCCCCTACTGATGGCTGGAATTTCTCCAGGAGAGTCTCGGAAACGAGCCCTCGAAGCCCTCAATGCTGTCGGTTTGCAAGATCGAGGAGGCCATCTGCCTGCTGAATTGTCAGGGGGCCAGCAACAGCGTGTCACCATTGCTCGTTCTTTTGTTCACAACCCCGCAGTCATTTTTGCAGATGAGGCCACAGGAAACCTTGATTCCAAGACCAGTGACGAAATTATCGATCTATTACTCAAACTGAATACTGAGCGGAATGTTACGATGATGCTGGTGACTCACGATCCAGAAATTGCGGCTCGTTGCTCGCGGATTTTAGTCATGCAAGATGGGCGAATTATTGAGGACAACCGTACAGAAGAAGAATGAGGGATTTTTCATGTCACTAGCCGGCCAATGGACACGCGAGAAACGAGTGGTTTCTACGGTATCGGCTGTTTTGATGACAGTATTGGTTGCAACCATGCAATGGGGCGATTATGATGGCAGCTTGCGTGAAACATTCACGCTTTTCGGGCTTTCAATCATCTCGGGTCTTTTGGTATGGTCAACCTTGCAATGGACACTTTCAAGTCGACACCGAATCTTATCGGTCATGGCACGAAACAATTTGGTTCGCAGAAAACGCAACACTGCATTGGTCGTACTCGGCTTGTTGGTCGGCTCGGCAATTGTCACTTCATCGCTGGTAATTGGGGACAGTCTTGATGCCACGATGGAGGAGCAATTCTTGGCACCTTTAGGTGACACGGACTACTACATCAAGGGCAATGATAAGTCGACGGGACTGCCAACAGAGTGGAACGAAACTCGAGCCATTGAGATTGCTGAAGAATTGCTAAATTGGCCAGAGATTCAAGGTGCTCGAACGGGATTGCAGATGAGTGCCTCGGTCCAATTGGATGGCCTCGGTGAACCCATTGCTACATGGTATGCATTCGATTCTGAATTGACTAATCGTGGCGGTTTCGGTCCCATTGGAGGTTCCGATGGCATCCAGTATGACGAAATTGGAGATGGCAATGTGGTCATCAATGAAGAACTTGCAGACAACATTGAGGCTTCGATTGGAGATATTATCGAAATTCACTGGGTCGACGTTGATCTCGTCGAGGGATTGGTTCGCAGTGAGGCCAACCTTACCGTGCAGTACATTGTTTCCGATGTCAACACAGGGCATCGAAATAGTCGACAACCTCTCCTGTTCACCAGTTTATCTCAGGCTCAAAACGTCACGAGTCAGGAAGATACTGTCACACACTTAGGCATCGCAGTCGAAGGCAACGGCGATGATGATTTACGATCTCAAATCAAAGAAATGGTCAACGAAAAATTGTTGGCTGAAGATGCTGGATTTACGATTGAAAGCGACTCAGATACCGGCCTTATTGCTGTGGCTAGGACCACCGGAATCGGGCAACTACAGGCCAATGAGGTCGCGAACTTAACGGCTAGAGTTGATGAATCAAACTTCACGCTTGAATCTGTTGAGTTGCTACAGGTACCACTCTACAATATAGCCCAACAGTGGCTCAATGTCTCCGGTTTGGCATCTTCATCGATTTCAAAGATTGAGCAATCCGATGGTTGGGATTGGTATGCGACTGGCGCTGGCTTATCGCTACAAGAAGCAGACGGTCAATGGTGGGTGTGGAGTCCAGATGATGTCGAAGATGAGTCCATACGAGACATTCAGTTGATTGGCAATGAATCTGCTCTGATCGCCCACCAAGATGGGGTCCGATTCATCGATTTGGCCCCAGGTGCAGAGGATATT
>DAHO01000015.1:483-4505 GCA_002498455.1 Euryarchaeota archaeon UBA602 | reverse complement strand
GTCTGGCTCGCTTTAGCTGAAGAACAGGGCAACGCATGGCTGCACTCTACAGAAGACATCGCAAATTGGTCAAGCCATCTGTTGACCGATGATGGCTCTGCATTGACGTATTCGATGGCGACAGATAATGATGAAATTATTGTGAATATCGGTGGTATTTTAGGCAGCCAAACCTGTACGGGTTCGACCCCGGATTCGATGAACTGCGCGTCAGATTCAACCGAACGAAGGGACTTGTTTATGCATGCAGACTCTACCTGGTTCATAGAGGGCCAATCCTTGCATCTGCTCGATGACGGCGATTCCATTCCAGCATGGGAACTTGGATTGCCCAATGGGACACTGCAGGCCCACAGTAACGATGCATTGTGGATTGAAAACACGGGACTTTGGGCTTGGAATGGAAGCGAATTTGAATCACTTGTATTTTCCATCCCTCTTGCTGCGAACCCCGACAATGCGGCTCTGAGCCTCAATGCGGATCGCCTTATTGTCACCACTGGAAACGGTGTTGCCATTCTCGATGGTGACAATACTTCGGGTCGTCTGCCTTCACGGATCAAGGTTGATTCTGTAAACCGAGTCCCGCTAACTATTGTCGGTTGTGATGGCTGTGACATGATGGGCTTCCCAGATGTTGAAAGCGGGTCCATTCACGTGTCCGATTGGGCAGGAGAAACTTTGGCGTTGAGTGAAGGGGACTCCGTGCGGTTGCGCGGTTACCTGCCCGCGATTCGGGGTCAATGGGAAGGAGAGAGATTGATTGTTGATGATGCAACCCTCAGCCTCCCTTCTCCTCCCGGACAACCCTCATTTGCTGACATGACATTCGGTCTCGTTTCCATTTCTGATGCTGAGATTCTCGCCGGTGGGAACAACGGTTCTCGAACCATGATTATCATCGTAGGACCCGGTTTGATTAACCCCACAGTGTTCGAAATCGCTCTAGCAGATATCGAAGAATGGGCCGATTTCCAAGCCGATTTGGATTCGACTGGACTGAATGTTTCCCCCATCAAAATTCGAATGATTGAAGCGACTGAAGATGCTGGAGAAAATTTCTCCATGCTGTTCCTTATTTTCGGTTCATTTGTAATCTTCTCAGGGATTCTTTTGGTGATGAATATTTTTGTTATGCTTGCCGATGAGCGAAAATCAGAGATGGGTATGGCCCGCGCAATTGGGATGCAGCGGAACGATTTACGTGTCCTTTTCGTGCAGGAGGGTGCTCTTCTTGGAATGATTTCCAGCGCGTTCGGTTCACTGGTTGGTGTGGGCGTGGCTTGGGTTCTCATGCAATTTATGTCTGCATCTTTCCAAGACACGTTGTCATGGAATGTGGTATTCGATTGGACATTCCAAAGCCTATTGGCGGGTTTTGTTGCGGGTTTCTTGGTGACCTGGTCGACGCTTTGGACCACATCGCTTTGGATCAGTCGACTGAATGTTGTCGCCGCAATCAGAAGTATCCCGACTCGTTATCGGGGGAACTTGCCTTGGTGGTCAATTCTCATCACACTCTTCCTCGGCTTCACCTCCGTTGCTAGCTTCACACTCGCCTTCTTGATTGGAGATCCAATTGAGGGTACCCGACACGCATGGTGGCTGTTTGGTGGATTTACGCTGATGCTTGCATTGGTGCCACCTGCATTTTGGATTCTGGGCTTACTTTTGCCTGAAGATGTCACCGTTGGACGGATGCGATTTCATCGTCCAGTGGTCCTCCCACGTCTGATTTTGTCAATCCTCAGTCTCTCGATGATTGCATGGGGGTGGAAGGGCGATCCAATCAGTGCTGAATGGGAGCAAGGACCGTTTTCATTCATCATCATGGGTCTCTTCCTTGTCGCTGCAGGTGTGTTGCTGCTAACCAGTCTGGCACCCTTGGTGACTCGTTTTGTCTCAAGATTGATTGCACCTCTTTCGGGTCGAATTGCCGCCGTATTGCCCACCAGTTTGGCCTATCCTATGGCCACCCCATTTCGTACAGCGATGACCATGGGGATGTTTTCTCTAGTGATTTTTGCTGTCGTGATATTGTCGGGTTACAGTGCGCTATTCGGCAACTACTTGGATGATATCAGCGAGGAATCCGGTGGAGATTATGAGATATTGGCTTTCAGTAGCAGTGAACTGAATCCTGACGTCTCACAATGGGATTTAGGCGAAATGGCTGTGACCGATTTCGATTCGATTGCAACCATTCACAATGGGGTGGTCAAAGCTGAACGTCCTGATGGTACAGGTCCCGATCTGAATGTTGGTTTACGGGGCTTTGACCATAATTTCAGCGACCACGGTGCTCTTGGTTTACAATCTTGGGCAGAAGAAGTTGGTGATACTGAATCGGAAGTATGGGCCGCAGTATTGGCGGATCCAAGCCTTGTAATCATCGATTCGAGTCTGATGCCCGTACCTGAAGGAACTTTGAATCCCCCTCCTACACTCAACTTGACGATTGGGAGCCCAATCCTGATCAGTGACCCGACCAATTTAGGCGTCAATCGTACTGTTTTCGTGGCAGGAATCCTCAAACAAGAGTCCTCAATCATGCTTTCCGGAATTTACATTCAATCAGATTTCGCCGCGGAGAGATTCGATGCCAAGCCCCAAATCGTGTGGTTCAGTATGCCGAATGGCACATCAGTTGCCGACCAAGAAACGGCTGCGGATGAAATTGAACGAGGGATGATTGAGGAAGGGGTTGGGGTCTTTGTGATTGAAGTCGCCTTTGCCAAGGCGCAGTCGTTCTTTTTGTCCATATTCAATTTACTCAAAGCCTTCTTGGCTCTTGGGTTGGCGGTCGGTATTGCAGGCTTAGCCGTTGTGACCATACGCAATGTCAGTGAAAGACAGCACCAAATTGGCATTTTACGGGCACTAGGATTCCATCGCAGTATGGTTGTTTGGACCTTCTTGGTAGAATTGTCTTGGGTTTCTTTCTTGGGCATCCTCAATGGTGCACTGGTTGGCATCGGGTTTCACTATGCGTTATACGAACGTTTTCTCAAGGAAGATGGTGCAGTATTCATCATGCCTTGGGCTGAAATCGTATGGATCGTTTTGGGGGCTTACATCCTGACTCTATTGGCGACAATTTGGCCCGTCAGAAAAGCGGCTTCGATTCGTCCTGCTGAGGCACTACGGGATGTTAATTAAATTACAAATCGTTCGTTCTAGATATTATATACAAATGTAAATTTAACACCCGAAAAGTAACTTGGGCCGCCCCACAGTATAAATACGAAGTTTAACTGTGGCGAAGTACCCACTGTGAGGGAGGACTGTAAAGTGAAGCAAATTGTGCCTATTGTACTCACGGCGTTGATGTTGACCAGCGTACTTGCTGGAATCGATTTCGCCGATGAGCTGAAGGATACGAACGAAATGGAAACGGGTGGTCGTGCGGCTGATGAATTGAAGTTGCACGATGTCCTGCAACCACGAGAAACATTCGTGGATGCAGCGGGCAACACTCGGAATGGAATTGACATCGGGGATGTAGTGTATTTCCGGCCGATTATCATCAATGAAGGTGATAATGCAGCAAACGAATTCAATATTCGTGTAACTGTAACTCCGGCCGGAGACGGCCAACAACCCGTCATCGACAACCTCGATGACGCGGTTTGTCCCGGAGATGTTGCCGTGACCGGTTGCAGCTTCAATACACTTGCATCAGGTGATTTCTTGGGTGGCGGAAACTACCGCATTCAGGCAGCATCTGGTGGTGACCTATCATGGACACCCACTGTTGCAGGTGAGTACACCGTTTACATGCAAATCGATGTTGATTCAAGCATGGATTCCGATTTGACCAACAACGACATCACCTTCTCGGTCACTGTTCAACACTACAGTGACATCGTGGTTGATCTCTGCTGGACCGATGGTCCAAATGGCGACTGCCAAGCTGAGCCTGCCAACCACGACAGTGTTCAGGGCGCAGGCCCGCACAACTTCATGTTGAGCGTCACTGCTGACGGTTCCCAAGATTGGGAGCCACGCAACACGCAGTTCAG
>DAHO01000015.1:0-137 GCA_002498455.1 Euryarchaeota archaeon UBA602 | reverse complement strand
GAATTTGGTGGAGATTATGTCATTGAGGAATCTGGCATTTTCGTTGATGGTAACTTCAACGACGTTGCAGCCAATGGTGCCTCACAGACAGTCACTGCTGGTGCGACAGAAAGTGTCGATGTCTGGCACAATGTGTC
>DAHO01000106.1 GCA_002498455.1 Euryarchaeota archaeon UBA602 | reverse complement strand
ATGGTCCAATTGTCTCTTTTCAGTGCTTTTCTAAATGGCATTCTTCTTCCAGATCTACCATTAGAATAGGTCACTTTTCGAAGCAAAAATCGGTTGGTGATTGGCCAAAGCATCCTTCGAAAAATGCTGGGCTGATAGATTCGCTCCATGAAGATCAATCCATCATTTCCATTCTTACGTTGGTGTTTCATCCAATATTTTGCGATTCTCTTGAATCCTCGGTCTCCAACTCGATTCATCAACATTCGATTGGTCGCACTCAATTTGATTAAAGGAAGGAGCTCCTTTCTGATTTGGGTATCATAATTTGTACCACTTAGTAGGCAATTTGCAGCCATGACTCCACTGGTTACGGCATATCGCATCCCAAAACCCCACATGAAGTCTTGAAGACCTCCGGCTTCACCAACAAAATATTGTCCATCTTTAAAATAAGTCGAGGGGATGCTAAAGTCACCTTTTCCACCAACTCTCTTGATGGGCTCTCGGTCCAGTTCAGGATACAGTTTTTCGTAACAAGCGATTGTTTCATTGAGGTATCGGCTGGAGTTTTTTTGCTTCCTCCACAAACATGTGCATATCAATCCAACTCCATCGATTACGATGAGGTATGAGTATGCGCCAGGTGCCAATTTGTCATTCAACTGGAAAGAAACATGATTGGGGAAGCTGGTCTTGAATACTTCACCAAATGCGATTGCACTGGTGTCTTTTGGACCGGCTGCAATGATGGTGCAATCCTTTGGGTCGACTTTGGTATTGTAATGGATAGTCGCCCCCGCTTCCAAAGCCATCCGCTTGAAACCCTGGTCGATACAATGTTCATCCGTACCCCTTTCAACAATCCTGAATGCAATTCGATCGCTTCGCGGCGTCGTAATTTCATCATCGGGGTGAATCAATGCCATTTCAGTAAATTCGGTTGATTTGAATGAATCCGAGTCCAGCCCCCATTCGCGCATTTCTTCAAAGAAGTCCTTTGATGAGGTCCAATTTTCGAGGCCCTGAAAATCTCCATCAAATCTCGCCCCGGAATCTTGCCGTTTCTCGTAAACCTCGACTTTTTTCCCGTTTTTTGCAAGAATAGTGGCCGCGGCAAGGCCCGATAAGCCTGCGCCGAGAATCCGAATTACATCGTCATCAGCCATTGCGTCTCAAATCTCTACTATCGGTATATTTCATGAATCCTCCGAATCTTGAAAGAGTTCTTTGGCACCCAAATGGAGAGTCCACCCAACGGTGGATTGAAGGCTATGATGACTTGCCCACACCATGGATAAGGCACTCCTTGAAGCCACAGCAGCAGCATTGGTTGCTCCCGGAAAAGGCATTCTTGCTGCAGACGAAAGCAATGGAACAATGACCAAGCGCTTGGAAGGCGTCGGTCTGGAATCTAGTGCTGAAGCTCGACGTGCCTACCGAGCCAATCTTTTCCTCACAGCAGGTTGTGAATCCGCAGTTAGTGGAGTCATCCTCTACGACGAAACCATCCGACAAAACATGGATGATGGAACTTCAATCCCTGATTACTTGAACTCTCGAGGGATTTTCCCGGGAATCAAAGTAGATACGGGTACTCAAGAAATGGCCGATTTCCCAGGCGAAGTTGTGACTAAAGGCATTGATGCGGAGCCTGAAAATGGCTGGGATGATCTACGTACTCGTTGCAAAGAATATTTCGAAATGGGTGCCCGATTTTCCAAGTGGCGTGCAGTGATCAAAATAGATACTGTGTCTGAACCGTCAAAACCATCCAGTGCTTGCTTGACGAATAATGCAAACGCTCTTGCGAATTATGCATTAATTTGCCAAGAGCAAGGTCTTGTCCCAATCATCGAACCAGAAGTGTTGATGGATGGCGCCCATGATGCAAACAAATGCGCAGAGGTAACATCTGAAATTCTTCGTCTGACGTTCGAGGAATGCCGAAAATTAGGGGTGCATAATCCTGGAGCATTACTGAAACCGAACATGATTATTTCTGGAAAAGATTCCAACGAACAAAGTTCCCGTGAACATGTTGCACATTCCACAGTTGAATGCCTAACAGAATCAGTGCCCCATGATGTGGGTGGTGTTGTATTCTTATCTGGTGGCCAATCCGATGAAGAAGCCACTGATCACCTCAATCGAATGAATTCCATGGATGTTGAGCACCCTTGGCAACTTTCGTACTCGTATGGTCGTGCACTCCAGGCAGCTGCTCTCAAGGCATGGGCGGCGGAAGGTGCTGAAGCCAGCCAAGCCGCTTTTGCGCATAGAGCCAAGATGAACTCACTCGCACGAAGTGGCGATTGGGACATCAGTCTGGAATAGATTCGGTAGCCAATCGGACGCATTGAAATCCTTTGAAAGAGGGTTTCAAATCAATATCTAAATCGTTTGAAGGGCGACTAGCATCATAAACTCCATTGCCGCACCGTAGATGAGTGTAAGTATTGCAGATATTTTTGCCCATTTTTGAAATGATTTTTCCTCGATACGAATTGAATAGATAATCATGGTTAACGAAACCAAGAATGGCAGGAAGAAAAAGAAAGAAAATACGCCATCACTGACAACATTGCAACCACTGCCAAAATCAAACTTACAAAAATCCAAAATTCCAGGAATGACAAGAGTAACAGGTATTGATAAAATTGGAACACCAAGCCCAATCAAACGATGTTTGGTTTCGGTTTCGAACCCCTTCCCTAGGAAAATCGAATCAACAAGTAATTTCAATGCATATACTAACGCTAAAATTACTGGGAGACAAATGGCACCCGATACAAGACCAAT
>DAHO01000031.1:6260-7617 GCA_002498455.1 Euryarchaeota archaeon UBA602 | reverse complement strand
TCGGTTGGACCACCACGAATAGGGGCCTTTGCCCGGACCTACACTGATTCTCAACAGATCACTCCATCCCGAGGCCAACAGTCGGTCAAACCATTCTCTTTCTTGAGGTAAGAATCCACTCATGTTTTTGTTTCCGACTGGATTCCAAATGTCATCCTCTGTATGTGCGATGTTCAAGTCACCGCACAGGAATACAGGCTCATCGAGTTTGGTAAAAGGACGGGCCCATTCCAGCAAATCTTCCATCCATTGTTCTTTCCACAACTGACGCTCAATCTTACTTGAGCCACTGGGAAGATAGCAATTGAGGCAGTGTACTCCGTCGTGATAAGTATGGAGCATTCGACCTTCCAGATCATGAGGATCAAGCGTGGTTCCGGTTCCACGGCCGACCTCAGTAAACGGTTTCTTTGACCAAGTTGCGACTCCTGAATATCCCTTCTTCTCAGCGGGGTGTAGCAGTGTATGTGGCATTGGTGGTTCCCAACCTTTGGGCAATTGCTCAGGCAGTGCGCGCGTCTCCTGTAAGAGCAAGATGTCTGGATTGATACGTTCGACAAAATCATCCATCCCTTTGCGAATCGCTGCGCGAATTCCATTAAGATTCCATGTCACTAAACGCATCCAATCACCTCACTGCGAGAGATCTTTCACCTTCTCAACAAGATCCATTCGTTTGATTCTCCACATCCCAAAGGGTGTCAAGGAGATGGAAATGAATACGACGATTCCAATCAACATGAAGATGGAATCATTGGATGGAGTCACTGTGAAGTAGGCCGACCAAGTCACAAATGCAGACATCAAGTATTGAGTCCCTAAGACCGAAAAAATGCACCCCAATACTCCACCAATTAATCCGATACCGAGGTGTTCACCAAACAACATGATACCCAAACGGTTGTTGGATGCTCCGAGAACCCGAAGAGTGGCCAATTCACGATCGCGCTCTGCTAAATTCATGACCAATGTGTTAAACAATACAGCGACAGCAATGAGAATACCCAAGCCTTCGATTGCTTGACCGAACCCTTGTTGCTGAGCCATCAAAGTTTCAAACGAGGCAAGTGTGTCTTCGCGTGTGGTGATGCCCAAAGAGTTCGCGGCAAGTTCGTCATCTGTTTCAACGCCATCAGGCAGTTGAAGCATGACAATCGTTGCTTCCAATTCCAGTACATCTGCCAAATCAGCCCGATGGAAATAGACTGTACGTGAGATTTCACCTCGGGTAAATCCCGTGACTTTGACATCGACTGATTTGGTGCCAAACACAATCGTATGAGTCTCACCAAGGTCCCAACCCAAGAAATGATTCAGTCCTTCATCAATGAGAACCTCGGGTGTGGGTTGATTCGCG
>DAHO01000031.1:0-5882 GCA_002498455.1 Euryarchaeota archaeon UBA602 | reverse complement strand
CCCACAACATCTGAAACTGTTTCCAATCCATAAGCGGTCAATTGACGGGTGTCATTTTCTGGAGTCCCCGGGAACATCAACATCAGTTCATGCTCTGCATCGTGCTCTTCAGCCCACTCGACAATGGCTTGTTCATTGCCCATGGTAAATGCCTGCACATCCCAGCTTTGGCGGTCCTCCAATCCTCCAAGGAAGATTTCATCAAAGGAATCCATCATGATCATCATCGAGCCAAACAGTAGCATAGAAATGCCCACTGCGAAGAAAGTGATGCCCAAACGGATTGGTTTCCGAACACTAGATCGGATCGCTAAACCGATGGTGGCGGGTAATTTGGATGTCAACTTCTGTAAGCCTCGAGATGAAACACGAACCTCGTGTTGACCCCGAAGAACCTCAAGGGGTTGCAATCGGGATGCTTGCCATGCTGGAAGAAGCCCAGACAGGAATACTATGGCCATGGCAATGATGACAATTTGGACAATCAAGTGTGTCGGCACTTCTGGATTGGTGATTGGGATTCCAATGAGGGTTTCATACATCGAAACCATTGCGGGTGCCCCAAAAAATACACCTAAGATCGTACCGAATATACACCCAAAGGTGCCGATGAAAATCGGAGCAAGGACATACCCTGGCATGATCGATTTCCTCTTGATTCCAAGGGTCCGCAAGACTGCGATTTCTTTTGCCTGAGATTGAATCAATCGCTGTAAACTAAGGAAAATGGTGATGCCGGCAATCATTGCTAGCATACCCGTGACAACAGGGTACATCTTGGATGCACCATCCACATCTGCTCGCAAGAATTCTACAGATGAGACGCCTGTGCGATCGTAGATACCTGTTGGGGAATTATCGGTTTCACTCACAATTGTCGAAATGCCCTCAATTAAATCACTCAAGCCACTTGCATCAGGGTTCTGAGAATCGGGTGTACCGATTACATCAATCAGCAATAGATTGGACTCTCCAGTGCTAAAGTTGCCCAATGCTTCCAAACCTTCTGCAGTGAGGTATCCAGTCACGAAGGTCCCGGGTTGGGCCGCGATAATTTCATCTCCAATGGTGAAATAGAGATGATTCGAGTGGAAGCCAATCCCTACAACGGTGTAGTTGAGTGCATAGCCGGCACCCGCACTGATTCGAATGGTATCTCCAAGTTTCAGATTCAATCCTTCGACGGCGTGTTCGTCGATGACAATTTCATCTGCCGCCATTGCCAAACGCCCACTACAGCAATCGTGATCTGGAATCCAAACCTTGTCCACTTCACCCTCATCGATGCCGTGCCAGACCGCGGGAATCATGCCAATGTCTGCATCCACACTGAAAAATTGGCCATTGGAGCGGAGGCGAGGTTCGCAGTGGTCCAATTCAAGTGTTGAACTCGGCCACTGATCTCGTATCTCTTGACAGAGTGATTCGGCGGTTGTGGCGTTCCAATTGCCGGCATTGTTCTCCACCCACACATCGGGCAGGTTGACACCCTGTTCATTGTCGGCATAGATGTCATCGTACAGCGTAGTCACTGAGGTCGCATAGGTGCCGAATGAAATACCTGCGAAGACCCCAATGGCAACCATCAATACGACCGCAGACAAACGCAATTTGGTTCGCCATAGGCTTCTAGCGAGCCTCTTTGTCAGCAGCATTGACATTTATTCACCTCAATTGGAAACCGCTTCATCAGAGATGATTTTTCCACTGTCCAATCGAACCACACGTGTCGCATACTGGGTCAGAGATTCGTCATGTGTAACCATCACCGTGGTGATGCCTTCTGCCACACAAGCGCTGACCAGGACTTCCATCACTTTGTCCGAAGTCGCCGAATCCAAATTGCCAGTCAACTCATCGCCAAGAAGCAAGTTGGGGCGTTTGGCCAAACTTCGAGCAATGGCGACACGCTGCTGTTGCCCACCACTGATCTCAGCGGGAAAGCGATCCATCTCATCTTCAAGTCCAACCAACGCTAGCAACTCCTTGGCTCGATTCTCATCTCGACCTCCCGAGAGTTCCTGAATCAACAGGATGTTTTCGAGTACAGTCAAATCTTGAAGGAGATTGAAGAATTGGAATACATAGCCGATGTTTTCTCTTCGGAATGTCGCCATTTTCTCTGCGTGACCTTTGGGCACTTCTTCACCACTGAAATGGTAGGCACCTCCGGTTGGGTTGTCCAATGCTGCTAAACAATTGAGCAACGTGGTCTTGCCTGACCCTGAAGGACCCAACAATAGAATTCGTTCGCCCTCATCAATTGTGAGATCAATCCCATCGAGTGCCTTAACGGTACCGGAGGCCATTTCGTAATGTCGCTTCAGCCCAACAATATCGACCAATGTCATACTATCAAAGCGTTCTCAAATCGGTGGATTATGATATTTTCACCCTGCTTTGCAGGGTGATCAGGCATCTTGATCTGCAGTTCCACTGAAGAATTGAACCGTTTCCTTGAACAGTGCTTCTCGACGTCGGCGCTTGCTTGTTCGTAGGTGGAACACTGCGAAGGCAACGACAATCGCAATCATCCACGGAATCAAGGCCTCGGCATGATATCGCTCCATGACCTCAATGATTCCACGAGCGGTGTAGGCCCAAGTGACGGATGCAGCAAATCCACCGATGGTGCAGGCGGCGAGTACATTGGTGAACTTCATTCGACTCAAGAGACCGAGCATGGCGCCTACGAGCACTCCGGATGCCATGAATGGAATCCAAACGAAAACGATGAGGCCCAAGAATCCCCATTTGTTGATGAAATCGCGTTTCTCTTGGGCGACGAACTCGACCGTCGACAAGACGTCGCCCATGACTTGGTTCTGGAGCAGCGTGCCGACGATGCCGTCTTTCTTGGCGACCAGCGCCTGATTCTTGCCTTCTTCCCCACCGGTTTCGACACGACCCGCTGCAGCTCTGTCAGACAATGTTTGGACTTCATTTCGAGCACTGACAATCAATTTTCGATCTTTGAGATAATCTTTCATTTCCAGTTTCAAATGATTCTCAATGGCGGCCTCAACATCGGCATATGAGCGCTTGAAGCGGAAAAACGCAAAGCGTAATTTTGGCTTGTAGATGACACGGACATACAGTGCAACATCGTCGGAGTAAATCTTGGAACCACGATCGATGAGACGCTGAGTTTTGAACCATGCTTTGAGTGACTCAATCGCACGATCTTCGACTCCCGCGAGATTGCCGACGCTTTCGAAGAACTTGGAATAGTCATCCACCAATTCGGCACGCTCTCCTTTGGCCTCAACCGTCATGTCGAGACCTTGGCCGATGGTTTCGAAGATTCCCTTACGGTGGTCTAGAGGTTTGGCTTGCAAGTGCAACGGTTTCATGACGCCAAAGTCCTTGAACTCATCCAAGACATTCTTGACCATGGTCGCCCGAATCGATTGCATATCCTCGTGGGTTTCCATCGTGGTTTTGTAAGGAATCAAGACATCGATACTGATCTCTCTTTCCTGCATTTTCCAAACATCCCAATCAACGACCACACGCATCCGCTTCTCGGTTTTCTGAATGGCTTGTTGAATCAATCTACGAAGCTGCTTTTCACTCAATGCATCGTCTTCTTCGGTATGGTAGAACCGATACATTAGCGGGTATTGGACGAACAAGAAGAAAATCGACATCGACATGGAGACGAAAGCCATCCACCAAGGTGGGACACCGGCTGAACCACCAGCCAACATGGCGGTTTCACGCCCACCACCCCACTCTGCGGCCATCATAATCCAGCCCCAGTTTCCAAGTTCAGAGGTGGTCCAGCAGCGTCGTGACTCGTCCGTGGTGAGTTTTGCTTCTGTCACGGGGTCATCTTCAACCCAGGGCAACCAAGCCATCCCCGGGGCACGACTTCTGATTTCAACAAAGACTGTGGATTGTGCAATGGTCTTCTCGGACCAAATTTCTGTTTGGTTTCCTGTTGTATTGCCTTCTTCATCAAACTCGTCTATGTACTCGACGCTTCGATTCGTAAACTCAGCATGCAAATCATAGTCGCCATCGGGCCATGTGTGGATATCGACCTTGATTGTGGTGGAATTCTCTTCTTTCATGACCTCGCCTAGCGAGCCTTTGGCCGTGCCTTCGCTGATACTGTAGGAAATATTGGTGTAAATGGCGTCAGCAGGGACGTTCATGGCATCGACCCGAATATTGTGTGAATCGTCGATCCAGACGTTGATCCAAACTTCATCACCGGGATCAGTGCAGTTCTCAAAGTCGAGGAATGTATCGGATAGAGTCTCATCGAGGGCGACACTGTTGCCCAGTAGCCCAGCACTCATCACAAGAGTACCACCAAAGAACAGGATGCCGTAAATCAGACCACCAATGAGAACGAAGTCCTCGATGCCGCGAGGGAATCGACGAGAGGCTTTCTCTCGACGTGTTCGAATCCGGTCGAGTTCTTTGTCAATCGGGTCACGTTTTTCGAATTCATCCGATTCAATCCAGCCGGATTCATCGGTATCCAATTCCTCTAGCAATTCATGAGGCGACATCAAATCGTCCCCGCCTACGGCGGGGTTTTCGTCGTCGCTCATGAGTCCAGCACAACATCCCACCTTTTGTCACTTTGGACGGCCGCCGGTCAAATCCCGTAGGGATTTTCAATCAAGATGTGTATGAAATCACGGTATTGTCCGTCAGTTGGAAGGCGAGGAACATCAGGAACATGAACACCCCCACGCCCTTGTGATAAGCTTGCGAATCGGACCACGCCGCACCGATGGCAGCACAGCCCACAATGGATGGCATGATGGTCATCGGGCCAATCAAGGGTTCTCCGAAAATGGAATAATTCACAATCGATGAGCTGAACAACGAAAAGGCTACAATGGTGAAGAAGGCTTTGTGGACTGAAAAATAGTGAGCTTCAAGATCAATGATGCCTTCATCTGTGGCTTTCGGTAACACCAATGTGGTGAAGGTGGAATAGAAACCAAAAGACTCCTTCTAAGAGATGAAGGCGTGGATTTACCTTGAAACCCAATACCGAGAACTCCCTTGATGATTATCATACTTCAGCGGTTGATTCACTGAACAAGCGCAGTACGACTACACCTGCTATGATTAGGCCAATACCGATGATTCCAGCAGTATCGATTTTCTGGTCGTACAGAATGTACGAAACAATTGCTATGGTTGCTACACCAACTCCTGACCAAACGGCATACGCTACACCAATGGGAATGGTATCCAATGTCAGCGAGAGAAAATAGAATGCTGCTGAGTAGCCTGCTAGCACAACAATAGATGGTACTAAGCGAGTGAATCCTTCTGTAGATTTGAGGGATGCTGTAGCTATCACTTCAGAAAAAATCGCTAAACCGAGGTAAACCAAGTTGTTCATAACCATTCCTCAAGGCTTGCATATATCAAATGACTGAATAGGCGAAATCTGCATGTCAATGCGCTTTGTTTGACATCGCATTAACTTACGTGCGGAATCGAATTAGAGATTGGATTTCACAACATGAATGATTAAAGGCACCTACTCCATGGTCATTGCATGGAAAAATCATCGGTGATGCGGGTGTGGGTTACCAACAAAAATAACAGGGAAATCACGGCAGAAATGAGTGAATCCATGGTGGCCTTTCTTTCAACTGCAATGGAACATGGTTGCATTGGTTCAACATTTGCTGAAGATGACGAACGCATCATTGCGTCCACAAGATGGTCAGATGAGATGGCATTGGAACAATTTCGTTCGTCCGAGGAATACAAGATCCAAGAAGGAAAAATCATCGAATCATTTGTGGCCGCAGGTTTTGAAATCGCTGACGACATCCTGTTCAATTCAACTGCAACAATTTTGTTCACTAACTGATACAATTCGATGGTGCAGGGGGCAGGAT
>DAHO01000065.1 GCA_002498455.1 Euryarchaeota archaeon UBA602 | reverse complement strand
TATTCATCCAATTGAGGGTGCAGAATATCGCCTGCTTGGACCAAGGGCGCTTGCACATGTGCGAGGTTTGTATCTCCCTTGAATCCGTATATGGCTTCAAACTCAGATAAGTTGGTTCGCTTTCCTAAGGTAAATCCCATGCGTTGGACGATGGGTCGTGTACTCTGGAAGTAGATATTCGTCCGCTCCGGGTCCAGTCCCATGGCTACATAATTCGATACATATTCCTCAAGCGCAATCTTTCGGCATTCAGTCAAACTGTAACCTCGCGTCGCATTGGCTTCTAAATCTGCGACAGCAATGGTGACGTCCGCACCTTGTTCTTGGAACCAGCGAACTTGATCGATGACCATTTTGTGACCTAAGTGCATCTGACCACTTGGCATGAGTCCAGTCATCACCCCGAATGATTCTCCACGACTTTGTGCTTGCAATACATTTCCCAGTTCGCGATGCGCGAAAATAATGCCTCGACGATGGTGAAGAGAAGGGTTTGGAATCTGTGACAGTGAAATCGGTTCAAGGCCGAACTGCTCAATGATGCGCTCATAGTCCGTAGAGACTTCACTGGACCACGGGTTGATGTCGACCATCAACTTGGCGTAAACAAAGCGGCTAAGAAGGCGTCGGGTGTGTTTAGACCATTGCCGGTGGTTTGACGTGCTGAATGGGTATGCCGGTTCATGGCGCGCATGTGTGTACTCGGTGGCGGCTTGGTTGGAAGGTTTGTGTCTTCGACTCTGCACAATCGTGGACATGAGGTGCGTTTGGTGGATGCCGATTCCATACAGGACGTATCATCGGAAATCGAGGTGATTCAATCTCAAATTTCTGCTGATAATCTCGTTGATTATGTGTCTGATACAGATGTTGTCATCAATTGTCTACCGGGTCGAATTGGTCATTCGATTCGCGAGAACCTTGTCAGTATCAATGGAATGCGAGTGGCCGATTTGGCATTCACTGCCGAAGATCCACGCAGTCTCGATCAATTGGCGAAAAATAGCCAAGCCACTTTGATTTACGATGTGGGCATCGCTCCGGGTCTTTCGAATGCAATTCTCAAAGCCGCGGAAACCGAACTAGGGATACTTGATTCAGGGAAAATTTGGGTCGGTGGTAATCCGCAGCAACCCGATGACGAGTGGTCCTACATGGCTCCTTTTTCACCTTCAGATGTGATTGAAGAATATACACGGCCTGCACGAATTCGCCGGTCTGGACACAATGTGACCGAGCCGGCCTTATCCGAACGTCACTTGGTATCGGTTCCAGGATACGGTTCCATGGAAGCGTTTCTGACCGATGGGGTTCGCTCTTTACTGAATACCATTGACAGTCAAGAGTTGCTAGAATATACCGTGCGCTGGCCCGGCCATATCGACCGGTATCTCAGTGGCGATGATACAGAAGACGAACTGCTTGCCGCATGGCAGTTTGATTCTGAGCGCCCCGAATTCACATGGTTATCCGTTGTAGTGACCAAAGGTCAGAAGTTGTGGAAATGGGATGTCATTGATGAGGGGATGAATGGTTGGTCATCGATGGCAAGAACGACTGGTTTGGTCACCGTAGAAGTCGCAGAAATGCTTGCAGATGGCACAATCAGCGATGTCGGCGTCATGCCACCTGAGCGCTTGGGAGAGGAGCGTTTTTTGCTCGATCGAGTCGTTGAAGCCATGCGTCTGGAAGGAGTACAAATCGAATCAAGTACTGAATCGTGACATCACTCTTCTTCCGAATATGGATACATTGCTTGGTCATGGGACAAAGTTGAGCGAACTGCAATCGGTACAGCTAGAACGACAAGAATCGCCAAAATCGGCAGAATCCAAGAAGGCTGCACGTCGGGTTGCGGTTCAATCAACCAAGTGAAGCGAACCTTTGAATCTTGGAATGGAGAACTCCATTCGAATAAATCGTTGGTGTGATGTCCCACGGCAACAAAAGGTGGCATGTTGTTGAATGTACCTTGGTTAATCTGAATTTCAGCATCAACTCCTTCCCAAGTAATTCGGACGATGGCATCGCTGGGGATGGTTAGAGTCACACCCGTTCCATTGACGATTCTGTATCCAATTTTGAGGTGATTATTGTCCAACGTCAATTCGTCAATGGCCGAATCATCGATTCTCTCGACGGACGTAAATTGACCTCCAGAGATGGTGATGAATGTGTTGCCGGGTACGTCCCAGGCGCCGCTCGCACTTGCAGATCCTTTCACAGTAACCGATTCTTCCGTCCGCTCCACTTCGGATGCGAAGTGATTTGAAGAGTACCATTCGCCCCAAGTGGTGAACCAGTAATCTTGGTCATCCAACCAAGAAAGAACATCGCGATCACGACGAACATTCAGGTCGGCAATTCTAGCCTCCCAATACACACTCGCATAACCGTCTTGTTCGATGGATTCCTGAATCATGGTACTGGATGCCACATTTTGCTCTAAGCTGCCGGCATTTCGGTTGATGGCCCATAAACTTGCATTGATGTTTGTACCAACATGATCGCCGACAATTCTGAATCCTTCATCCTCCAAAATGGTGTAAGTTAATGCATCCAATGTTTCCATAGGGATTCCAAATGAAAGTGGTTGGTTGCCCCACTTTGAGGCGTTGATTTGAGAGGTAAGGTATTCTTTGCATTCTTGAACGACGGAGAGATCATCTTCGATATTTTTCCCGGGCATTCCATGGCAGCCAAATTCATCACCCAAAGCCAGACGTTCGCCGCCAACGACATCCTGAATCAACCAACCATCGGCTCTCCATGCAACGGCATTGGGCATCGTTAAAGAAAGGAGCAAAATGCTCAGCATGACGATTGCGGCTCTCACGGTATGCATCCGAGTGTCGATATTTCTTGACCTTAACCTATGTGCATTAGGCAATCATCAAATGCAAATCAGTGGATGGGAGGGTATGGCAGAGGTCAGCGAAGCCACGATGGAAGCGCTTCGTAAAATCTGCCTCATCCCTGGGGCTCCAACCCCTTTGCCAAAATCACCTCTGTACAGTCTTTTCATGTCGACGCTACCAATTATGTTCCGCTCGATTTTCCGGCTTCGCTACCGAGGTATCGAACGCATCCCTCGCAAGGGGGCAGTCATTATCGCCGCAAATCACACCTCTCACATCGATCCATTTACCATCATCTCGGGCGCCCGTCGACGAATTCACTATTTGGCAAAAGATGGTCATTTCGAGAAACTTGCCACGGCGATTGTCATGAAGACAAGTGGACAGATACGGACTCACCGTGAATCTGGCGCCGCCGATGCCCTCAGCAGTGCTTCAGATGTGTTGAGCGCGGGCTTGGCCATGGGTATTTTCCCTGAAGGTACCCGCTCTCGGCGCGATGAGCCACCGTTTTTGACAGAAGGTAAAACCGGTGTTGCTCGATTGGCTGCGAGCCACCCGAATGTCCCCGTATTTCCTACAGCGATTATTGGAGCACGTTCAGTCATGGCACCTGGTGACAAATCGATTCGATTTTGGAAACGTGTTGATATCACTTATGGGAAGAGTGTGACTTGGAATGAGTGGCTAGTTCATCCTGCAGGGGGAGCCCAAGACAACGCATCCCTCCAAGCCATTATTGATTCTCAACCGGATGAACAACGTGATGCTCTTCGTGGACTTTACAGACGATTCACTGACCAATTGATGGGCTCGATTGAAGCCCTCGGCGCACCCTGAAAGGGTGCGGGTATTCTTCAAGAACCGTCGCGATTAGCCAGTTTGTCATGCAGACCTATCTCGACTTGTTGCGCCGAATTCTCGATGAGGGTGTTGAACGTGGAGATCGTACAGGTACGGGCACTTTGTCTGTTTTTGGTCATCAAATGCGATTTGATTTGTCTCAGGGGTTCCCTGCAGTCACGACCAAGCGACTGCATTGGCCCAGCATTATCCATGAGTTACTTTGGTTCCTTTCTGGTGACACCAATGTCGGCTATCTTCAGGAAAATAAGGTTCGGATTTGGAATGAATGGGCCGATGAAAACGGGGATTTGGGGCCCGTCTACGGCAAACAGTGGCGGAAATGGGAATCCAAGGATGGCCGTGTCATAGACCAAATTTCTGAAGCCATTAATCTCATCAAAACCAATCCATCAAGTCGTAGAATTTTGGTCAGCGCTTGGAACGTCGGCGAACTTGAGGACATGGCATTGATGCCATGCCATGCCTTTTTCCAGTTCTATGTTGCAGATGGCAAACTCTCATGTCAATTGTATCAGCGAAGCGCGGATGTTTTCTTGGGTGTCCCCTTCAATATCGCTTCATACGCATTGTTGACTCACATGATGGCCCAGGTTTGTGAGCTCGATGTCGGTGACTTTGTTCATACAATCGGTGATGCCCACTTGTATCTGAACCATCTTGAACAGGCAAAAGAGCAAATCACCCGTGAACCCTTGCCCTTGCCAACAATCAAACTCGATTCGAGTATCATGGATATCGATGCTTTCACCGCTGAACATATTGAGGTTGAGGGCTATCAGCACCACCCACACATAGCGGCTCCCATCAGCGTCTAGGTGATTTCATGAAACTGGCCATGATTGTTGCAATGGATGAAGATGGATGTATTGGACGTGAAAACAACCTGCCTTGGCGATTGAAGTCAGACATGGCTCGATTCAAATCTTTGACTGAGGCCGATGGTTTCAATGCCGTCATTATGGGTCGCAAAACTTGGGATTCGCTTCCTGATGCATATCAACCTCTGCCTGAGCGTGTCAACATCGTGATGTCACGAGATGTGGATTGGAGTCATCCCGAGGCGGAAACTGCATTGTATCAAGGCCGAGCAATCGAGATTGCCTATGCAGAAGCCTGTGACGAATGCTGGGTGATTGGTGGCGCACAAATCTACGAAATGTTCCTTGATCGTGTCGAGGAAATTCATGTGACGAAAGTCCATACCAGTGATTCAGGCGATGTTCGATTCCCCGACTGGAACCGCGAGACGTGGACTGAATCAGTCATTGAGACGATTGAAGCAGATGCAGACAACGAATTTACTACTACGTATTCGATTTGGACAAAATCATGATTGGTTTTCATTCATCGCTTCTGCAGC
>DAHO01000089.1 GCA_002498455.1 Euryarchaeota archaeon UBA602 | reverse complement strand
TGGTGTAAGACACTCAAGGTGGTCACTCCACGTTCAGGAGTGACATTCGTTGCACTACAGTTTGCGGTACCTAAATCACAGACGGCCATCGAAACGTGAATTTCTCCGGGCACCGTCATTTGCAATGTAATCCGAAGATCTGAATCCCTATGCTGTCGTGGGACTTCTATGGATTCAATCTCTAGCCCTCCTCCACTCAGGAAAGCGGTGTGATTCGGTCGAATCCCTAGGTGTGAAGAATCGGCATAGGCCCACGGATCTGAACGCCATTCACAATCCTCGGTGCATTGATTTTGACTCGGGAATACGGTAACGCTGGTTTTTTTCGATGCCTCACTGGGGTTTGCCTCAAATTTCCACAGGCGACTACCCTGTTCTTCGGTCATGATTGCCCAATGATCACTTTCAGAGAGAACATGTCCCATTTGTCCTCGAGGTGAAGTGGCCGCATGAGTGATTCCCAATGCCAAAATATCCTCAACATCCTCTCGAAGGATTGCCCTTTCTGCATCCCATTGAACACGCTCTTCAACTGTCAGCAATCCTAGACTTGGGAAACTTGTCAAGCCCAATTCAGGATTGACATCATACAGAATGCCCCAGTGTGCGGTTTCAGTATACAGAATCGCGTCATCAGGCAATTCTTCGATTGCCTCGATTAAAGCACGGTCACCGTTGGTCTGAGCTTCCATCTCTGGATGTTTGCTCATCTCTATCAGTACAATGTGGGCGATGAGAATGAAAGTCAGTGCAGTTGCCATCAACTTTTGAACCGGTCGTTTTTCACTTGCGAGGGGAATTTCAAGTTCAACAAAACCCATACCTGACCCGTCCGGAATATCCGCATCAGAGTCATCCAACTGCCTCTCTCTCAATCGGGGGGTTAACCGGGGAACTTTGGCCAATCCCACACCTGCCAAGACGGCTAAAGGAATGTGGAATGCATGCAATGCCATGGAATAGAGCATGTAAGATGTCAATGTCAATACTGAAATTCCAACCATGCCATCCAACAGATGAATCCAAGTGAGCATCCACTGCATGGCCACCCACAATCCCAACAGCCAGACTTCGAATGATGCATTAAATCGCCACAATGTCCATCCAGCCAAACCCAGCAACAACGGTCCATTGAAGATCAAAAGTGGCAACCCTCCTTGCCAACCATACTCAGCCCAGACGGGAGTATCCAACATTCTCGGGGCAAAAATTCCCAAGACCGTGATTCCTGCAATACCCAATACGACGGCTGAAATGATCGCCAGTCGTCCCGAGTGTGTATTCTCCCGTTGTGCCGACCAACGATGACTCGACAACCAAGCGATTAACAACGTTCCAAGGTAAAGCGAACCGGTTGGATGAATGACACCAACAAAGGCGACACCAAAGGCGAAGAGAAAATCCATTCGCTTACTCCGTTCTCGGGGTGGCTTGACCAACACCAAGAGCCCCAAAACGAGTCCCAATTGACTGGCTACCGTAGGGTATCCACTGTCGAAAGCCTTGGCGAACAATGCCGGGGCTAAACATAGTGCCAACAATGTCGTCGCGGAAGCCCCCCAACGATCGGCGGCTCCCGCAACTCCCCACAGGACAGCCAACAGTGACAACTGACCGAGTAGATGAACGGAATCATTGGGGGACATTCCTGTGACCTGTTCCAGAAAAGCAGCGAGTGCAGGAAAAGCGGGCGGATAGGTCCAACGTCCAACGTTTGGTTCCGGTAACAACAACGAACCGGTTTCAGCTAAACGATGAGATAAGGTTGCAAACCCCAACCAATCCACACCCATCGGTCGCTGCATTATGAGCAAAGGTGAGAGGCAAATCATTGCTGAAATCGCTAGTGCATAGGGCAGCCAATCAGGACGACCGGTCTCAATCAATGCAGCATGTTTCCGCTCAGCAATCACGTCTTCCTCCAACTCAATCGTACCGGCTTCAGCCTCCACAGCGGCCTCAATTTCTTCCAGCCGTTCCCACGCCGATAGACGTCTGACACGGACACTTTCACGTTGCCAACCCAAGGTCGCAGAGAGAATGTTGACCAATGAGATGCACAGAATCAGGGCCCCGAGTGAGTGCTTTCCAAGAATTACGACAAGCCACCCCGCCAAGCCATAAAGGATCAACAAACTGGTTGCTGGAAGAAGCATCATCTGGCGTAATTGATCTGCACCTGGATCTAGAATTCGGATCAATGCGAGACCGGGAATCATCCCGAGACCGATGAGGAGAATACTGCCGAGAAGAATTCCGATCAATCCCGACTCCAATGTGTCGCCTCCTTTGGAGGCGACGTCAGGGTACCACACTTGAAGCCGGTGCATCCGAAGAAGTGTTGAGGGTGAGTTTTGTCGGCACGTCATGGCCGGCATCGATTTCGGCGCAGAAGATTGGCATCCAACTGTCGATTTACCTGAATTTTACGATGTCCTTGATTTATCAGGCTCGACCGAAAATGTGCGAATGAGCGATTTTTCAATCGGAAAATATGATGAAATTCGCAACATCTACACAACCGAATTGTTTGCCGGTGGTCGAACCTTGCACATCGGACTCGATATTGGCGGCCCTGTGGGGACCCCCGTCATGTCAGTTGCCGATGGAACCGTCGCATTTTCAGGGTACAATGCTGCGGAAGGGGATTACGGACACACTGTCATTGTTCATCACACGATTCAAGAGCAAAATCTGTGGATTCTATATGGCCACTTGAGTGCCGCCTCAACAGCAAATTGCATTGCAGGAAATCCCGTTTCCAAAGGAGAGGTCATCGCTTGGCTCGGAGACGAAGATGAGAATGGAGGTTGGCCTCCACATTTACACTTTCAATTGTCATTACTTGAGCCCCATACACACAATTTGCCAGGCGTTGTACACCCGAATGATCGGGAGCGAGCGCTTCGAGATTTTCCAGACCCGAGATTGGTACTCGGTCCCCTTTACTGAGACAAGAAGTCCTTCAGTCCAACAATCGGACCGATCGCTGTTGGGTCCTTCCCTCGAAGTAAAGCCACTGCACATGACAACCAATCCATCAAGATCACGGCATACAGGAGAGCTTCTAGATGCGATTCGCCTTCACACATCAATCCCCAAGTGGGTTCTACAGTAATGTTGTCAAGATACCAATTGAGGCGCATTTCATTTCGTTGGTGCGTTCCATCCCATGTGAAAATCAGTAGACTTTGCTTTTCAGTCGCTTTATGTTCGCCCCAAGCCACAATTTCATTGTGGTTCATTTCAGGAATTACATGCCCACGAGCAAAGATCCCACCATTTTCATTCAATTGACAAACCGCTCTGTATGCGGTGGGGGCCAAAGACTGGGTTGCCAAAACGCTGACTTCTCGATTCAAAATCGACTCCGCCATTTCTCCGATGACATCGTCGCCATCATTTTCTGTAAAATCGCAGGCCCCTACAGCCTCGAATAATCGTACAATCATGGAATCCAAATCATCTGGAGGGCTGGTAATTCCAAGTTTCCATGAAAGGGCTATTTGTGCCCCGAAAATGTGTCCAAATGCGGAGCGTGGTGGTTGCCCGCCAGGGAGTTCAATCCAGGTTTGGTTGGAATTTTCAAGCAGGGTTTGTAGTTCTCCTCCGGATGACATGCCGACAACAGAGCAACCTAGGCCTATGGCTGCTTCAGTCGCATCGATGGTTTCTTCGGTATTTCCCGAATACGATGTTGAAAGAACCAACCATTGCTCTGAAACCCATGTTGGTAAATCGTATCCACGATGAGCAATAAATGGCAAACAACCATCTGCATCAGAAAGACATGCAAGAAAATCTCCACCGGATGCTGAACCGCCCATCCCCAAACAAATGACACCGGAAAATTGTTGTTTTTCAATTGCAGATAAGTCCCATTCTTCGGCGGCTTTCCAAGCACGCGCTAAATCCTGCGGGAAATTTCGTAAATGTCCCAACATGCCGCTGGCATCAAGCTCATCCGCAAGTTGTGAAAATGACACCATCATGCTCCCCCAGAGGGTTTACCTTCATCGGGATTTCGTACTTTCGGGACAGCAAGCCACTCATCAAAAACCCAAGCCAATCGAAGAGAAATCTGCGTGCCATCATCGTCGTAAGGCAAGCGAACGGTCTGCATTTTGTAGTCGCGAGGGTTCATGAATTCGGCTGCAGAAGCATCCCGATTCAGGATATCAACTTCTACTTGGTCCACAAATCGAGACAGTACAACGGCCTTTTCCATGTCTCTCCAACTCGCTCCTGTTTTTTCCCGTCGATCTACGGCGATTAAGAGGGGTCCATCTTTTTGCCAAGCTCCAATCATCCACAATCGATTTCTCCATTTCATCACATCGCCAAGGTTGTATCCTGGTTTACGATACAGTACTGTCAACCGAGTAACATCAATTCCATCTTTTTGTCCAACAACGGTGTGTGTCTCCTTGGTCTGTCCTCCCCAGCGCTGAATCATATGCCGAGCCCAAGTTCTCGCCAGAGATTTGCTTCCCATGGTTACATCCCAACCGCCAACAACAGGTCCTTCCTTCGTGATGAAAAACATCGGATCGGGTTCCATCGTCGACAAAAGTGTGTCCAATGAAGCCCTGAGTTCGGTCAACTCTTCCTCTTCCAGTTTCCGCCCCGCACTTCGAATTTGCATGGTTGCTTCGTAGTAATTTCCGTCCTTGCGTGTACATGTCGTACAAATCATGTTTGATGTTCGAACGATGAGTTCATGATTTTGTTCAAAATAAAACCCATCAATTGTTCCATCGATTTGAACATGAATTCGAACATTTCGGTCATCAATTCGTTCGTGGTGAGTCGCAATGCCTATGCCCTCAGCCCGCTCATGAATTCGAAGGGAATCATCCAATCTTCGCTGGAGCAAATCATCTACTTCGAGAAACCCCCATCGTCCACTCTCAAAGTGCATGTTACACTTTGGACAACGATATGCTTGGCTGGTTTCTTCGCACTCAGATAGGTTGTTCCGCTCGCGGAAACAAGATTCACACAGACGATTACTGGAAAGTGGTGGAGGTGCACCGCAGGTAACGCAAAACGCTTCACCGCGGGACATTCATACCACACACCATTCATGCTTCTGCAGCTTCTCTTTGCTTGCGTGCCCAAATGAATGATTGGACGCAGAAGTAAGTGTAAATCAATCCTGTAACGAAAAGCATCAACATTGAACCACTGGCGTAGTTGATCCCATCGCTCATGACCATGAAAAACCGAGTTCCGCCAATCGCACAAATCAAACCAAATGTGGCTGCAATGTGCATCCAAAGTTTCCTTTTTTCTGGAATTTTTGTGGCTAGAATACCTGTGATTAGCAACGGTACTCCAGCAAATGTAGGTGCATAGGAGGTAATCGAATCTGAACTTGACAACTGAGAAATGACAATTCCCCATAGTGCAAGAAACACGCCATATCCGATTGTAATGGTTGGAATTGACTGGCCTGCTACGGTGTAACTCTGTTTTGTCATGAACCATCGGCGGAGCCATTTGGATTTGAAGTCGCCGGCATTATTCCTCCGAATCCGTAGGATTCGACAATGAAGATTCCACGGCATCCATTCTTGCTGTAACATCATTGAGACGATCCAGGAGTTGCCAAGTAAACCAACCTATGAGTCCAATCATGACTGCGTAAGCAGATGCCAAATATGCAATATCTTCCACTTCAATCCAACCTTAGTTGCAACTCTGCGAGTCGTTGCTCACTCTTCTGTACTTCCCAACTCACCATGGCTTGCCCAATCATCAGGATGACCATGCCGATGAACGCCAAAAGCCAAATTTGGAGGATCACGGCATCGACCCCACCATCCTCTCCTCCTCCAATCACGGGCCCGGGGTGTCTTTCCTGCCACCACCGTGTCGCCATGTAAGTTAGCGGAACAAGTAGGAACCCAAATAATCCGATACCACAGAATACATCGCGGTATTCAGGAGTATCAGGCTGACTTCTACGTGAGAGGACAAGAAACAGTGCGATGGCTGACAATACGGCATATGTATTCAGCCTAGTATCGGTCCAGTCCCACGGAGTGCCCCATTCAGCTGCACCCCAGATCGGTCCTGATGTAACCACCATCAACCCATACAGCAGACTCAATTCGGCCGCAACTCCGGCCAATATCCAACCCCATTCAGAACGTTTCCAGAACCAAGCCAAACTACCGACAAAGAGCATCCCGAAGGTCAAAAATGAAGTCCACGCGGCCGGGACATGCCAGAAAATGATTCGATAGGAATCGCCTTCGAAACCTTTTGCATCAGGGGCTACCAAGAATCCCAGCACCAAGGCTGAGCCGGCAATCAGTAAGCCGACTAGCATTAGCCAAATCCCTCGCATGAATTGATGCCGGGCTGCTCCTCCCATCAATTTGACGCAGTCCGGGGATGAAGAATTGGAAGTCCGAAGGCAATGGTTATTGGAAGGATTGTGGCAATGATTATTCCCATACTGAAGTCCTCGCACAATCCACTGTTGAGGCACTGCTCTACAGCATCACTTGCAATGAGGAATGGCCAGATTAGAACTAAAGTTAGTAACGGGATGAATTGTGCTTGAGCTCGCGGCATCTTATTCGCCAATTCATGGATGGCTCCACTGGCGAGGTAGATTCCAATGAAGGGGAACCCCACCATCAACCAATCCAATGTGCCAAGGGCAGTTTGTTCGGTTACGGCAAAGAAGCTCACCGTCAGTAGAGGTGCAACTCCAATCAAGATTACAGAAAGAGGGTCAATTGCAAACAATCGGCCACCCATAGCCAACCACCAATCACCAGAACGAGCATCTTTGGCATGATGTAAGGAAGAAAGTGGCGGAATCGATGCCAAGAAAGCAGGAATGAGAATCAGTGAATCAAATGAATTTCCAAGCATCGCGTAGAGGACCAAACATGAGGCAATGAAAGGAACGCCTCGTGAAAGGATGGGCCACATGGTTCGCTGATCCAATTTTGCAGACCATTTTGAAAATGCAACAGTAGGCGTGGTATTGGATTTCACAGGTACATCTACGGGACGATTGTTTGGCGTTGTCTGTGTAACACCTTTTTCTAGATTGAAGAGATGTGTTGCACAGTCATGGAGACGCTGGTCATGTGTGGCAATCAAGAATGCGCTCCCGCGAGCGCGTAACGCACTGATGTGTTCAACCAAAATTCGGACGGAGTTTTCGTCCAAACCTTCGGAGGGTTCATCGAGAATACAGATTCTTTTCTCTGAACCATATGCGGGTATGAGTCCTTGCAAAACTGCCAAACGTCGATACAAACCTCCGGAAAGATGGCACACTCGATCTTGTCTTCTGTGTTGTAAATTCCATTCTGCAAGCAGGCTTTCAGAGTCAGAAATGCCTCCACAATTCGCAGCCAATTCGATTCTTTCTCCAACCAGTTCGTCACCATTAATTCCACCCGATTGGAGGGTCAATCCGAACGGTTTTGCAAGGTTGACAGAACCCGATTGGATGGGTATAATTCCAGCGATAGATTCGATCAGTGTCGACTTTCCCGAACCATTTTCCCCCGTGAGGATGACACAGTCCCCTGAATCAACATTCAATTGAATGTCTTCAAAGACGGTCCGGGTGCCTCTACGCACCGTCAGCCCCTCCACCTGAAGTAGTGCCACGTCCCCCCGAATCATGCATTGGGCTTGAGCCCTGCGGCGAAGAGGTCAAGCATTCGGTTGTCCTGACGCAACCATGAGCCCGTGGTTTTGGTTTGGGATCTGGCTCCTCATCGCTCTGGGTCCAATGGTACATTCATGGTATCGCAACACGCCGATTTCGCTCGGAATTTCGATTTCACTCATGTTATCCTTTTTGTTGCAAAGCCTTCTTGAAATGACAATTGGATTGAATCTGTTTGCTCAAGGGGCGCTCGTACCTGCGGTCGCCTTTGAATTTGAACACCTACACCGCCTTTTTACGTCCGCTTGGTTGCATGCTGGTATCCTACACATATTGGGTAATTTGCTGGTGATTATTCTTGTGGGCGTGCCGCTTGAGCAAAGGCTGGGAAGAGGTCGATTCCTCATCACTTACCTTGTCGGTGTTCTCGGTGGCAACATCGGATGGGCCTTGGCCAATTCACAGAGTTTTGTTTTCTGTATCGGTGCTTCCGGTGCGGCGTTCGGATTGCTCGGATGTTATCTCGCCGGCTGGCCTCGAGATGAAATTGAATTCCCTCTGATCTTAATCCGCAAATGGCCAGTGGCTTGGATTGCGTTATTCAAATTCGGCATTGAAATCTTGCAATACCCTACATCCACCTCCAATATTGCTCACTTGGCACACATCACTGGATTCATCGCCTGTTATGTGCTGGCAAAACCGATTGCAAAGGGTGGATTGATTCCGATTGGGACCATTGATGGCGGGCCATCGGCAAGTGGAGGACAAGCGGCCCAACGTCAGGCTTTGATGTCTCGAATGGGTGATTTATTCACCGATCCTTGGGAGGGCAAACTGAAGGGTCCCGCGTTACGAACCCTCCAAAGGTTACGGGAAGAAGGCGATGAATTGGAAACCAGACAGGCTTGGCTTGAACAACTCGCTGAGCAGGCCCATTGCCCGGTTTGCCAAGGCGATTTGAAAACGATCGATTCGGCAGGAATCACCCGCCTTTCATGTGCTTCAAATCCGTCACATCTAGACTGGCCATAACCTGAATGGTTCACAGGACCTACGGTCCTGAGTTGGTTGGTCTTATACGTCGATGCCGGGTGGCATCCCTTCGGGATGAGGATGTCTTCAGG
>DAHO01000028.1:3062-3790 GCA_002498455.1 Euryarchaeota archaeon UBA602 | reverse complement strand
CCATTGAATGTGATGGGCGAAGGAAGCAGTCTGTCCATGCAAGGTGGTTCAGTCACATTGTCTAGTGCTGACCACGATGTGAATCTTGACGGAGTTGCTGCGTTGAATTGGGATGGTACTATTGGAACTGGAGGTGTCATCGATCGATGGGAGCGTAACATTGGGGAGCAACAAATTCACATCCCCATTGGTTCAACTTGCACCGGTGGTTATTGCGTCGAATACAAGATTCATGACCATGGGCCATCCGAAGGTACAATGCTGCGTCAAAACGTCGATGGCGTGGCATTGGTCCCAGGTCGAACAGTCGAAATTGGATGGGCCAATGGGACTGTTTGGACCGAAAATGCATCGGTTGAAATCTTGAACTTCAGAACCGCCTGGAACTTGGGTGTTACCATGGGTTCTTGGAGCGAGGGAATGATCGTACCTTTGCCATGGGATGTTTCAATCTTCGAAATTCTCCCACACTTGAACTACCCGATTATCTCTATCGATTCAGTCGAATTCCCCAATGAAGCCGCACAAGCCGGTTCATCGACGGATGTTGAAGTCACTGTGACCAATTCGGGAAGTGAACCTGCTGCGATTTTCATTCGCTGTAATCTCGCAGGTTCAGACAGTTATGCCGACATGACACCGACCTATTCTGCGATGATGCTGGATGCGGGTGAAACCGAGACTTTGAATGCGAATTGGACGTACCATACCCCCGGTGAAATGGGCAT
>DAHO01000028.1:0-2671 GCA_002498455.1 Euryarchaeota archaeon UBA602 | reverse complement strand
GGGCGCAGCCAACAGTACACGCAACGGTGTAGAAGCAACCGTGTCTTGGTCAGATGTATCTGCAGACTCGAGTTCGGCCACCATTATGCTTGCAGCACTTGGCTTGACGTTGATTCTAGGCATTGGTTTGGTAATCCGATTAGCGACAGCAGGTGCTGATGAGCGAGAAATCAATCGTGAATCCGAGGAAGGTGAGGAGCGCGTGGATCGCTTCGCCCAGATGATGGATGAAGACGAAGACTGATTAGCAACTCTCGGTTGACTCAAACGTCTCCGAATAGTAGGTATTGCCTTCACTGGAGGAAGAGTCTTGCTCAAACATGTAGTAACTTGTTGAAGTTGCAACGATTTGTCCTTCCTGAGTTGCTGTTAGTGTCAGAGCATAACAACCGTATTCACGCTCTCCACTGCTATCACTCAATGCAATGTCTGGAGAGAATTGGTACTGTGAGTTGCACTTGAACATGAAGGCTGAGGTATCCACTGCGATGTCCATGGTCCCGGCTGCACAATCGCCTGCTGCCCAACTTGCTTCAGTCCCCGAGACGGTGATTGGTTTCTGATCAATTGAACTGTCATCCCCTGACAAACCGAATGACATGTCCAACGTGTAATCGCCGCGTACGCGTACTGGAGTCGTATCTTCATCTGCTCCTTCTACACCCATGCCAGCCCAACCACGGATTTCGACATATTCTACACACGTTGTGTAGCCCGCCTCACAATTATTGTCTCCAACTTGACCCCATGCTTCTTCATCGACATCATCAACGTCACGAGTTAGTTCGAGTGTGGGTAGAACTTGAGACGCCGTTTCGCCCTCCAGCGTCACATGGACTGTGTATGGGTGCTGAACAGTATTGACCAAACCCTCTGAAGTAAATCCATCGACCTGAATTGCACTTGCTGCATAGAAGTCATTAATCTGTAAAGTGACCATACCATAGGGGCCAATCATATCTTCCTGATTCATCATTACATTGATTGTACCACTCCATGTTTCTACATCATCTTGTGTAACGCTAACATCGACATTGCCACCTTCCCAAGCTCCGCCAAATAGGCTCCCAGTGCTATGCCTAAGCATCAGAGTGACTGTGTTGTCATCTTCATTCACCTGCCCATCTGTAAGCAAAATACCTCCAGAATCGGTTTCCATACCGATCATCCATACACCACTTGAAAGTACAAGCCATCCAACAACAATTGCTGACCACTGCGTAGGGCGAACTGCTGTGCCAGAATTCATACCGAATTTGACATAAATTGAGGTCATGTAACCTGAGGCGACTAACATTGCAAGGACGACCCAGCCAAAGAATGGAAACCAATCCATGTAAGGTAGAGCCAAAATGGCCAACAAGGACATCCCAAATAGGCCAAAACCGAACGTTCTAGCCGATGAATCGCTCAATCCAAATGGTGGTGAGGAGGGTACGGGATCGAGTGTTTTGGTGATGACATCATCCGCTGCTGCGCCGACATCCTCGTCTGAATCTCCACTTACTTGCTTGGCCTTTTCGAGTAATCCGCCTGACATAGGTTTCACCTCTACGAGGTGTTGCTAACACTTGGGGTTATCAAACCGTTGGCTCTGTTGAACCAAATTTTCCACTTTGTGGACCTTTGTCAAAGCGCCGTCAGAACAGGGGTTCAAACGCAGGTGGGCTTGGAACGTCGGAAGTCGCCTCAGTGAAGTCGTCATTGCGTCGCTTGGCCACAAATGCAGCGGCAAAACCGAGCATCATCAAGCTTGGAATCAACTGGAAGCCCGGCAAGTAAACACCACGGATGTAAAGTGTGACCATCTGAGTCTGTGACATCTCAACGCCACCGGCACGGATGGAGTGCTCAGATGTGGCCTTGAAGTCCAACTGGTAGTAGTGGTCGGACCAGCCCTGCTTCTTCGGAGTTCGCATCATGACACGCATCTTTTGTGGAGGTGCCTTGGATTCGATCCAAGTGTTGACTTCTGGCAGTGAGATTTGGAAGCCAGAATCTGCAAGATCATCTCGATTTGAGACAGAGATGATGAACTGGTCACGGTTGTTGCCGTCGTTGTAAATCTTGAACTCAAAGATGTAGTCCACCTTGGGTCGTAGTTGCTTGAATGGCTCATCCGCCTGAACACGCAACATGGGGAACTGCTTGACCACAACCAGTAGGCTGGTTGTCTGCGATGTGCAGGTTGGGCAAGGTGCACCGTTTGCCTGGTCGACACGGGCCGATACAGTGACCTGACGGCTGCCTTCAGTCATCTGGTCTTCACCGCGAACGACCACTTCGAAAGTGGTGGTATCACCAGCGGCAACAGTGATTGAACCAGGAGCAGAGTAAGTGAGGCCCGCAGCGGTAATCTGGATGTTTACTTTCTCGACATAGAGGGTCGGGTTGCTTGCATCACAGTAGGTGGTACCGATTCGGGTGTCACCGGGTGCAACATCGATTTCAATCGCCGTTGGCGAACAGGTTAGGCTGATGTCAGGGTTGACTTGTGCTTCAGCATGGTCAACGGTGCCCGCCCAAGTACTTAGGACGTAAATTGCAATCAGCAGGGTCATTCGGAAGACGGATTTCACAGGTTCCACCGTAGGTGTCCTGCCAATGAGGTCTACATAAGCGTTCGCAGGCCTAGGAACCTTAGGACAGATTCAATTTAGAATTCAAAATC
>DAHO01000040.1 GCA_002498455.1 Euryarchaeota archaeon UBA602 | reverse complement strand
GATTGAGCGCCTGTTTCCCAATGGAGAATGCATTGTCGACATGGGCGTGGAATACACCATCCTCAAATCCAGATTGAGGTTCAATCGGTAGACGGATGCTGGAGTCTGTGAAATCCTCAACGATGGCCTTTCTCCATCCAGAACATTGCGCATCTAAGCAAGCTTCGATTCGGGATTCAGCTGTCTCTGAATGACCAAATGATAGACAATGCAGGAGAGTTGCTTTCTGACGGTGTTCAGCCGGCACACGCTCGGGTGCGATTTCTGCCAAGTCCACGAGGAGGACGTTGCGATCCGCATCCCAAAGTACCGAATGTGGACGCAGGAATTGCCCGGAAAGCCCCAAATATCGCCCAACCAATGATGACTGGGCGCGTGAAGAGGCTTGAATCACTGCATCCACAGGCAAAACACGGCCTTTTCGTTTGATTCCGTCGACTTGTCCGTTTTTGTTTCTGCGAAATCCGGTTACAGGTCCATCGAGATGGAATGTGACATCCGTCTGCATACACGCCGTGATGAGGCGACCACTAACGCCACACCAACCATCGATTGGGACCTTCGGTCGGCCCTTCCAAGCCAAAGCAACCACTGCTTCGTCGTTGGGTACAGGTTGACAATTCCAAAGTAACGAAAGGAGGATTGCTGCATCCCGTATGGGCCCGTGTAATTGATTAGTGGTCCCAGTTCGAGCCGCCTGAATCAATCGAATCCATTCAGATGCAAATGGGCCTGTAGGTTTGCGCAATAGGCCAGAACGAGCGGGGAGGGTTTTGCGCTGATCATCTCGAATTACGGCCAATTTTGAAAGAGGTAATTGACGGGTTGGCATCGGGACTTTCATGCGTTTCAATAAACGATGAAGATGACTTTTTTCTCTCCAGAATATCGGCACCTTATCGAACAACCAGGTCGCTTCAGGATCTACTGGAGAGGCCAATCCACCCATCGGTTCAGAGCGCCCGAATAACGCGGCCTCACCTCCATTACTTCCGATGGACAGAGATGCGATTAGGCCTGTGAGGCCATCACCAACCACCCCTACACGCCGCATATTTACACCGAAAGGGTTCAAGGTCAAGAAGGCGGCGAAAGGTAAAATCTGTCGATTTGAGGCCGCCGAGAGGGTGAAAACCCCCCTGTGGTTCGGAGTGGATGTGTCCACGGAAGGGGGCGAGGGAGTTCAACCCTCTAAAGAAGGCGAGAATCTTCTCACCGATACTGTTGAAATGATGGAAAAATCGGTTCTACCTCATGACCGATTGAGTCGCCTTATCAATGGAAATGGACCTACCGAGTGGTTCATTCAAAGTGCTCGGAGATGGGTCGCTTCTATGATGGCAGATGAGGGCATTCATGAACCAATTATTGAACGTAACAAGAGAACAAAAGCTGAAATTCGGGCAAAGGAGGCCGGTACACTGGCTGGCCTGTATGTTGCTGACATTCTAATCCGAGAATGGATGCCAGGTGCTCGATTTACTTGGACTTCTGGGGAAGGATCGAGGATTGACGAAGACACCTGTATCCTGGCCATAGAGGGATGTCGACATCAAATATTGTCCTGTGAACGTATCATCCTAAACATCCTCGGAAGATTGAGTGGCATTGCCAGCAACACTTTCCGATGGGTCTCCAATTCGCAAATCCCATTGGCTGCTACTCGGAAAACAGCGTGGGGAACGCTGGATAAGGCTGCAGTGGGAGTCGGAGGGGGATTGACTCACCGGATTCATCGTGCTGATGCATTGATGTTGAAGGAAAACGACCTCGCCTCAACGGCCGAAGATGGTGATGAGGGGGCCGTTCGTGTTCGCAAGGTTTTGAGCGACATTCAGACGGAGTCAATCGGTGCATTCGTAACCGTTGAGGTGCGCAGTTTGGATGAAGCGCTGGCTGCTGCGGAAGCATGGGCTGAGAGGATGCTCGAGAATGAAGAAGGTGTTCGACTAAACATCCTACTCGACAATATGGGTCCAGAGTTGTCCCGAGATGCTGTTCTTGATATCGAAACCCGTGGACTGCGACAGTATGTCACCCTTGAGGCCAGCGGTAACATCACATTCGATGATTTGGAATCTTGGCGCACCTCTTTGGTCGATGTCATCTCAACCTCCGCATTGCATCGGGCAGCTCCTCCTTTGGATCTCACCTGTATCTTTGAGGGCGTGTGAGCAATGGGCGAAGTCCCCGAGTCACATCCTCGATTCGCTTCGCTCATGGCAAGAAAAAAATTGACTGAGGCTGCGGCGGCGGGACTACTAGCAGACTCGGCGCTCATTGCACATGGACGTGGTGAAGCGTTTGACTACCTACTGCAGGAACGTACCTGTGATGCTGCTCGACAAGCCATACGTGTATGTGCAACGAGTTTGGCATCGGCGAAGAACCCCGTGATCTCTGTTAATGGGAATACTGTGGCTCTGGCGGGTCCGGAACTCCTGGCCTGCGCGGCTGTACTGGAATGTCCCATTGAAGTCAACATCTACTACCGTACTCCCGAACGAATGGCTGCATTACTCAATAAATTGGCTGAACAAAAGATTGAGGCTGGACAGAAATATCCCGATTTAGTGACTAAGATCGAGGCTATCAACATACTTGGTGATGCACCTGATGCTAGAATTCCGAACCTTGAGGGGCCCAGAGCTAATTGTCACCATGATGGAATATTTTCATCAGATGTGATCTTGGTTCCGCTTGAAGATGGTGATCGCTGTGAAGCTTTGGTCGCCATGGGGAAAACCGTCTGCGTGATTGATTTGAATCCACTATCGCGTACAGCGAAGATGGCGAGTGTTACCATTGTCGATGAACTAACGCGGTGTATTCCGATTCTATTGGATCAATTGCGAAAGGGTGTAGATTCATCGATTTCAAATTGGGATAATCAAAGCAACCTGAAACAAGTTATGGCTGAAATGTTGCGAGTGCTGGATTAAGCCACAGCAAAGTGTTCGCGCAACATCTTCTCCAACTGGGCAACGACTGCGTCACCGACGTCGGTGGTTCCTGCAGAACCGCCTAAATCATAGGTGAGTGTATCTCCCTTGAGGACCTCAGCAACGGCTCGATCGATGAAATCACCGACTGCACGACAATCTGCATCGTCTTTTGTATCGCCGAGCCAATCGAACATCATTGATACACTACTAATCATCGCCATGGGATTGGTTGTGTTTTGTCCAGCATATTTTGGTGCGGAGCCGTGTACGGGCTCAAACATACCGTGCTTATCACCCAAATTTGCACTGGCGGCGATTCCCATTCCGCCTTGCAAAACACTCGCAAGGTCGGTGCTGATATCACCAAACATGTTTGGTGTTACCACAACATCGTACCATTCTGGGTTACGCACAGCCCACATGCAAAATGCATCGATGAATGCATGATCAGTTTCCGTATCAGGGTAATCGTTGGCGATTTCATGATAGATGCGGTTGAACAGTTGACAGCCGCGGGTTACGTTGGATTTGTCGACACATGTAACCCGAGTATTTCCATCGCCGGGTGCACCATTACGGCGTTGTGCGGTTTCGAATGCAAATCGAATCACACGCTCGCTGCCGGCTCTTGAGATTGGTCGAGGATCCCAGGCAACCTCACCTTCTAATCCAGGGAACTCCATGTCCTCCGGTTCCCATGGTACTCTACCCTGGGCTTTGTCAGCTGAACGGCGTAGCAGTGCATGGTACAACCCTTGCGTATTTTCGCGGATGATAATCATGTCAACTTGACCCGGTTTCCAAACTTGTGTGAACTCACCGTGGATTTTGTGTCGTACGCCTTCATACAGTTTGATGGGCCGGACATTTGCATAAAGGTCCAGACCACTTCGCAGACCCAAAATCACCGCACCTCCTGCAAGGTCGCCATCTTTGGTCTTGGCTCCGGGCCAACCAATTGCACCGAGGAGAATGGCATCGGCTTCGTCTCGGCAGAACTCAAAACTGCCCTTCGGCCATTCCTCTCCGGTCTCAAGGTAGTACTTCCCGCCGCAAGGTATCTCATTCAGTGTGAGAGAAAGAGGCGTGAGATCTTCAACGCATTGCAGGATTTTTTTCGCCTCGTCCATGACATCTCGACCAATGCCATCACCGGGTAATAGGGCCAAGGTATAGGACGTCATAGCGCTCGCCAAGAACTCCCCCTACATGAAGGAGCGCATGCGTTTGTTGACAGAAAAAGTCAGCCCTGCGACGAACTCTTCATGTACCGTCACGAGACCCTTCCTGAAGATGTCCGGAATCCCATCAGGTGGTGATGAGCGCCCTCGACTCGATGCGGCCTCGCTCCCTGACGAATTGCAAAGATTGTGGGATACTATGTTGAGATTGGATCCAGATTGGGACATGTTTGAATGGCTTACCGAACGGGCTAAAGAAGAATTGAAAATCATCGATGCCAATCTTGTCAGAGAAAAAATGAGGTTGGAACAGCGAATTGCCCGTTTGGAGGCTTTAGCCAATCGAATCGGTCGAGATATTGAACTAGATGAAGGGGGGACCCGACAGTGCAATTTGTTTGATGCATTTGGGCCCAGGCGAGAATCCGTCGAACCCACTCATCTCGACGAAGATGCTTGGGATCCGCATCCCGCATCGACACATTTGCAATATCTCCCCGATGACATCGGGGATGATCCTCTTCTCGCTGTTTGCGCACAAGCCATTCTTCTGCACTTTGAAATGATGGCAGAAGATGATCAATTGCCTGAAACCCTAGAGGGTTTGGGGTTGGCCTTAGTCCCACGAGGTATTGAATCTGATGAATTGGTCGAGGCCTTGGAATGGTTACTCGACCAGGGTTCTTTAATCGAAATCGATGAAAATCTGTTCACCCTGGCTTGACGGGGTTCCCGGGCCCCCCCACATTTCTCACTATATGGGGCCAGTGTCAGAAAAAACTGATTGGGATGTCTAGACTTGTATCACTCCTCGCGGGCCTAGCGGCAGGAATTTGGTTGACGATAATTTTGCAAGAACCAACGGTTGGAATCATCATTGGTACGTACGTGGTGTTGCTGTTTGAATTGCCTCGGAACGGTGCGGAAAAACGGAGACTTCGTCACGTGATTAACGGCCAATACTTACGATTGAAAGATGCTGCTTCAAGAATCGGAACTCTAGACCAACATCTACGATTGCGAAACCAGGAGTTGACCTCAGCGGTTTCAGAGTTGGAACGACGAGATTCAGTGGGTGCACCTGAGGCCAGACGGTTGATTGAAAGTCAGCGTGCAACTTTACAGGCTCAGGCAAGAGCAATGGAAGAAGCGCAGAGATTAATCGAGTCACAAGAATTGATGCTGGCACAGTTTGAGGAGAGAACTGAAGATGTAAATCGACGATGGGATGAGATGATTCATACCATGCAGATCGTATTGGGTTCTCAATCCAACGAAGCTCATCAAGCTCAACAGAAATTGGCCGATGAGAGTGGGCGTCTTACCGAAGCATTTGCAGAACAGAGTCGTGAGATGCAACGCACGATGAGCGATCTGTTGCATCGGCTGGCATTGGAGCCTCGAACTTCAAACGTCTCAGTTACCGATTCCGTTGTTGTCAGTGGAAGTGATGAGCCCCCTGCGAGTGTTCGGATACCAATCATTGCCGATCGGCCGTCAAAAAAATCAGCAAGAAAAATTCCGAATATTCCAGATATGGTGCTACAGCCTAGGCCCATAAACGCGGAAAATGATGACGATTGGGTCGAAGCATTCAATGTCGGTGCAGCCTAGGGACGGTTGTGTCAAGTGACGATTTGATTTGGGTTGGCTCCGCGCCGCTCAGCCCCGAAGAGATGGGGCGCCTGCGTCGTGACCTCATCCTTCAACGAACGGTCCTGTGGGTCCCGACGGGACTGATTCTTTCGCTTTCGATGCTCCTCATCTCTGGACTGAAACTCTCTGCTCCCGAGTCAATGGCCACCGTTTCAATCTCCTTTTTGGCGGCATTGGTATTTGCACGAAAATCAGGAAACCATCGGTATCGACTGATTCGAAATGGGCTTATTTCAGGCATGAATGTCACACCATTACTTCAGCAAGAAAGTCGTGGTATTGCCGCTCGGGTATTGGGAGTGCCTGGAGGAGCGGATATTCTCGATGTATTGATGCGTCCAGAAGAAGGTGGTGCGCTATCCAAGGAACAGGACGAATGGGGGCGGGTTGTCTACAAGACTCGTGGGCGTGATCCAAAAGGTCCTGCGGAAGGATCTGGAGCAGATACGATTGACTCAAGAATGCCTCGGATTGATGCAATGTCTGCTCGACCTGAGTTCGAAGGAATTGAGGGTGAACTGACTGAAGGAGAGAAACTGATGG
>DAHO01000063.1 GCA_002498455.1 Euryarchaeota archaeon UBA602 | reverse complement strand
CGGGGTGACCAGACCAAATTGATGTGCACACTCTCCACGCCTTCCGCAGTCAACGCCGCACGGTGGGCCGCGGCCATGATTTCAGGAGCAACAGGACACCCTGGACTGGTCAGTGTCAAATCGACCTCGATGTGTGTGCCTTCGAATCGCACGTCATACACGAGCCCCAACTCGACGATGCTGATCTCTAATTCTGGGTCATCCACTGCTTGCAATGCATCCAACACAGCCTGCTTGTCACTCATCATACTCCCTCCGTCAGTAAACATGCCTCATCTTGGACACGTTTGAACATATTGAGGAACCCGTTGGAACGACTGGGTGTCAATGAGGCCTTGATGCCCATCTCATCGACAAACGTGGGCTCCATATCCGCAACTTCCTGTGGGGGTCGACCATTCACGGCCAAGCAGGTGATGGCCATCAGGCCCTGCACAATTTGTGCATCTGCACCCCCTCGCATGTAGAACAACCCCTCTTCCAAATGGCACATGACATGGGCTTGCGATTGGCAACCGTGAATCATGTTGGAATCATTCCATTCGTCAGATGGCAATTCATTGACCTCGGCAGCCCATTCAAACAACATCTCGTAGCGTTCCATCGGATCAAAGACATCCGCGAAGGTGTCAATCGCTTCTTGAAGGGCTTCAGGCCAAGTCATGACTTCACCCACCGAACTTATCCACCACGTATCGCAGATGCTCCACAAACGCCGTCGCTTCTTTTTGTGTATTGTAAAGGTAGAATGAGACGCGATTGGTACTGCTCACTCCATACGCATCGAGTAGGGGTTGGGCACAGTGGTGTCCGGTGCGCATGGCAAACCCACCTGCATCCATGAATCTGGCTAAATCTTCAGCATGAATCGTATCGTGTAGGAAGGAGACGACTCCACTCCCCTCGGCAACGCTGTGGTCTCCATAGACCGTGATGCCATGGACTGATTTGAGTTCGGTTGCGGTGTACATGGCCAATCCACGAATATGGGTGTGAACGGCCCCCAAGTCAAGATTTGAGAGATAATCTGCCGCGGCTGCAAAGCCGATGGCTTCAGCGATTTTTGGGGTTCCCGCCTCAAACTTCTGCGGCCCACTGGCAAAGGTCGATTTCTCCATGGTCACCGTCTCAATCATGTCGCCCCCGGACATGAACGGCTCCATTTCCTCAATGCATTCAGAAGTGGCCAATAGGCAACCAATTCCGGTGGGTCCACACATCTTGTGTCCACTGATGGCCACAAAATCTGCACCCATCTTAGCGAAGTTGATTCGCTCGTGAGGGGCGGCTTGAGCTGCGTCGATGAGCACCTTGGCACCCGCAGCATGGGATTGTGAAATGATGTCTGCAACAGGATTGGCCACCCCAAGGACGTTTGAGGTGTGGACGACACAGACCAATCGAGAACCTGGCAAAGAGGCCTCGAAAATTTCCATGTCAAGGACATCTCGATCCGTGTCAATCGGTACCACTCGAATCTCAATGCCTTTCTCTTCGGCCAACAATTGCCAAGGGACAATATCGGCGTGGTGTTCCATTTCGGTAATCACCACAGCATCACCTCGATTGAGGTTGGAACGTGCCCAACCCCATGCCACTAGATTGATCGCTTCCGTGGTGCCGCTGGTGAAAATCAAGTTGTCCCGCGTGGTTCCAAACCAATCGGCGAGTGTATCACGTGCAGCTTCGTATTGTTCGGTTGCTTCGGCGGCCAAAGTGTGTACTGCGCGGTGGACATTGGCATTGGATTGCTCATAGTATCGAGTCATCGCATCGATGACTACCTGCGGTTTTTGGGTGGTGGCAGCATTGTCAAGGTAGACCAAATCTTTGCCACCTGAAACCTTTCGAGAAAGGATTGGAAAGTCCGCACGAATCGATTCGAGATCCAGTGACATGTGTCTTCCCAGTCCTTCGGACTGAACAATGGGATATGAAGTCATGTTCTGATTAAAGCTCAACCGCCAAATCCTGAGTGAGGGTTTTCAGCAGGTGTTGGTGCAACACCGTACTACCCATTTCTGTAAGCGTAGCATTCAGGAATGCCGCCACCAAAACATCCCGGGCTTCAGTCTCGTTAAATCCGCGGGTACTTAGGTAAAACATTTGATCATCATCAACGGGTCCATTCGCTGTGCCATGGCCACATCCGACCACATCATTCTCACTGACTTCCAATTCAGGAATACTGTCGGCCTCTGCATATTTGCTGAGAAGTAAATTGTGGAACAACTGGCCGGCATCAGCCCCCTTCGCACCCGCTTCGATTCGCAGCATTCCAGTGCCAATTGTACGGGATTTTCCTGAACATGCACTATGCCAATCCAATCGACTGTAGGTTTCGGGTGCCAAGTGGAGGATTTCGACGTGGTGATCATTGTGCATTCCATCCAATGTGAGGATACTTCCATTGACCTTGAGTGATGCACCTTCTTTTTCCATGATATAGCGCAAATCAGCTTTGCAGCGTGATGCGCCGCCGGAACCTACAGTCCCCCCTCGAACCTGTGCGTCACGGCCGAGGTGGATACCATCGGTTCGAAGTAAACGCCCCTCTCCGATATGATTGATGACGACATCATTCACATGAGACGCATTGCCAAAGATACCTTGGCGAAGGAAACCGGTCCAATCTGCATCTCCAGAAAGTCTTGTGATAAGTTCCACTTCTGCTAATTCACCAACATCCAATAGCAAGTGCAGAGCACAGACTTCACCAGTGCATTCGATATTCAGCAATACAGGTTGGCTAGGTTTGGCTTTCCTTGCCACTCGTAAGACGACAATATTTCCTTGAGTCATTGCCTGGATAAATTGAGTACTAACATCTTCTTTACCACTCAAGCATAGACGTTGAATGTCCTCTTCTGTGGCAACCTCCAATGTCACCCCTGCAGGTTCGGTAGAACCATCAAGAGAACGCAATTCAAGAACTGCACCTTGGGCTTCTGGAACATCCGAAAGTTCACCATTCGGATGGATTCGATGCCAAGGCGTGTAGCGCCACAAATGGTCAGCTCGTTCTGGCATTTCAAGTTCCGAGTAAGCCATGTAAGCAACCCCTAACTAACCGATACTTCCTTCCATTTCAAGCGCCATCAATTTGTTTAATTCGACAGCGTATTCCATGGGTAATTCACGAGTAAATGGTTCGAAAAACCCGTTGACAATCAGGGCCAATGCCTCTTCCTCAGAGTGCCCCCTAGCCATCAGGTAGAATACTTGGTCGTCACTAACTTTGGACACACTTGCTTCGTGCTCAGATCGGCAAGTTGGATTGGCAATTTCCATCGTGGGATAGGTATCGCTACGTGAATCCTTGTCGAGAATCAGCGCATCGCAGACAACGTTGACTTTGCAGTTCTCAGCCTTCCTAGCGACCTGTACCATACCTCGATAAGATCCCCGTCCACCATCTTTAGAGATGGATTTTGAGAGAATCTTACTGGTGGTGTTTGAGGCTAAGTGGTGAATCTTTGCACCTGCGTCTTGGTGCTGTCCTTTGCCTGAGTATGCGACTGAGATGACTTCTGCATGTGCCCCCTCGCCTTTGAGAATGACAGATGGATACTTCATCGTCAACTTCGAGCCGATGTTTCCATCCACCCATTCCACAGTTGCATTTTCATGAGCTACAGCACGCTTGGTCACCAGGTTGTACACATTCGCGCTCCAATTCTGCACGGTTGAATATCGAATGTATGCGCCAGGAAGCGCAATCAATTCAACGACAGCAGAATGCAAAGAATCCGTAGAATAAGTTGGTGCAGTACACCCTTCAACATAGTGGATAGAGGACCCTTCGTCCGCAATGATTAGAGTTCGTTCAAACTGACCCATGTTCTTTGCATTAATCCGGAAATATGCTTGCACGGGCATCTCAACATGGACGCCCTTGGGAACATAGATGAATGAGCCACCCGACCAAACTGCAGTATTCAGGGCACTGAATTTGTTGTCTGCATAAGGTACGACCGTGCAAAACCACTTCTTGACCAATTCAGGATATTCCTTCAGTCCGGAATCCATGTCCAGGAAAATCACACCTTGTTCCTCAAGATCTTCACGAATACTATGGTAGACCGCTTCAGATTCGTATTGTGCAGTTACACCTGACAACCACTTTTGTTCGGCCTCAGGGATGCCTAGGCGGTCAAATGTGTTGCGAATATCATCAGGTACGTCATCCCAACTGTTCTCGGTTTGATCACTGGATTTGAGGAAATAGGTAATGGCCTCAAAATCAATTTCTTCGAGCATCGACATGTTTCCCCATGTGGGCATGGGACGGTTGGCAAAGTGGTTGTATGCCTTGACGCGAATTTCGGTCATCCACTCGGGTTCATTCTTCAGTGCAGAGATGTCCCGGACTACCTTTTCTGATAATCCATTGTCAAACCGAATCGTATGGTTTTCTGGGTCATGGAAACCATATCGGTAATCCCCAACAGCATCTCTTGCCTCGGTATTTTCTGCCATACATATCACCTCAATTTGTATCTGGGTTGAGCCACTCATAGCCCTTTTCTTCAACTTGAATCGCTAGGTCAGCACCGCCAGTCTTAACGAACTTGCCATCAATCATGATGTGGACGTGACTGGGTTTGACATGATCTAAAATCCGCTGATAGTGAGTGATTATTAGGCAACCAGTTTCATCGGTAGCCGCGGCATTAATTCCCTTGGAGACGGTTTGCAATGCATCGATGTCTAATCCTGAGTCGGTCTCATCGAGAACTGAGAGTGTGGGTTTGCTGAGTAAAAGCTGTAGAATTTCAAATCGCTTCTTTTCGCCCCCACTGAATCCATCGTTTACATATCGACCTAAGAATTGCTTGTCGACATCTAACTCTTCCATTGCAGCGTTGAGTTCAGCACGGAAATCTCTGGCACCGGGTGCATTTTCTCCGCGAATTGCTTGGACAGACTTTCGGAGGAAGTTACCAACCTGGAGTCCGGGGACTGCTTGCGGGTATTGGAAAGAAAGGAACAAGCCAGCACGGGCTCGTTCCCAAGGTTCCATTTCGGTCAAATCCTCGCCCAAGAATTCAATCGTTCCATCTGTGATTTCGTAGGCAGGATGGCCCATGAGGACATTGGCCAGGGTCGATTTCCCACTTCCATTTCGGCCCATTAATGCGTGAGTTTCCCCCGCCTTAATTTCCAAATCTAGACCGCGAAGAATCTCGGTATCTTCAATCGAAACATGAAGATTCTTGATTCGTAAAATCATTTGGTCAGCCATCGGTACCTCTCCTATATACTGCCCTGCCTAACAATACTTATCAAACTGTGCTAAATCTTATCCGCACCAGAGGTGCGAAGAGAATAGAAAGTTGTAGATGCTCGGCGAAGCATGGACGAGGATGAATTGGCCAATCTGTATCGTGCAGAGGCCACCCAATCCCTCGAGGAAGAAGCTGCGAAGCGGATTGCAGAATCTGCGGATGCAGAGTTAGACAATCGATTGCGTTCGATCCCTCTGAAAGAACTCATCGATTCCGATGATTTGGTCCCAGCAATTATCGCTCGTTTAGGTGCGGTTCGTGCCGCGCTTGAAGGACATGGAGGTGCCATCAAAGTTGAACACATTTCGGAGGAAGAACTTGGACTGGATCTGATTCTGAACCTGGATGGTGCTTGCATTGCTTGCGGGGCTGCCCCGGGGACATTGCAAGGCATTCAAGCGGATTTATTGGCCACAGGTGAACTATGGCGCATTCGATTCAGCAAGAGTCTCTTGGACACCTTTGATGAGTTGGGTCGAGAATTCGTTCTCAAGTTTGGGAACGTGACATTTGTTTGAGTATGGAACTCAACCGTCGAATCTCACCGTCATCTTTAGCTTGTATTAATTCTCCACTTCCGAGATCCATTGCCGTTAACCACCCTGATTTGGAATCACAAGCACCTGTGTCGATGCCGACCCACAAAGGTCGCCCATCTTCAAGTTCCGAGCGACTCGTGGCGACCTCGCCGAATTCTTTCCCGAGAACCACATGGGTAATGCTGTGTCCAAACACGACAGTTCGATTCGGGTCGACAGGTTCCACAGCATCATGGAACTCATCTCGAATCCACATCATTTGGCGTGGTGTTTGTGATTCCAATGGTACCCCTGGCTCCAATCCCGCATGGACAAGTACCCAGTCGTCGAGAATCAGACAATGGGGCATCGACATCATCCATTCCAAATCACGAGACCAATCTTCAGTATTCAATTCACCATCGGAATTTGAGTAACTGTCCAAGCATTGCTTTCCACCGGCCATCAGCCAATCTAGACTTGCAGTCCATGTTTTGAGTTCATTCTGCCCGATGCCATTCAGAGCCCAATCTTCGTGGTTGCCGCGAATGACGAATGTATCAGCGCGCTCCTTTGCGATTCGAATGACCATCCTTGAATCGGGCCCTCTGTCAATCAGGTCGCCCATCAGAACAATTCGATCTCCCGGGTTGGGGTCAAGTTCTGTAATCAAATTCTCCAGTGCATCTGAATGTCCGTGAACGTCGCCAACCACCCAGACTCGGTCGCCTCGATTTAACGCATTTTGCAACTCAACCTCTGTATCTATATCCCTCAAAACTTCAGTCATAGTATCAGAGATACATGGTGTCCCGGGGTATATCAACCCTAGGAATTTACAGCTGATTTGCGGTTCGGCAAGTGAACCTACAATTCGGCAGTTTGTAGCGGGTTTTGTTCGGGTTCAGGAATGGGTAAACTGGTTCGAAATTCCTGAAGATATGGACTCATTGAGCGGATTAGTTTGACATCGGGATGCGTTCGAATCACCAATCCGTCTAGATACATCAGCGCACGAATGATTGGAAATGCTTCTTCACCAAAGTCGGCCCCTGCAACTTCGACGGCACAGCGAACCGTTTTCATCATGATTTGCGTCAAACTCTGTTCACCGACAGAGCGCATCTCAAAGTCATGGTAAATGTCGTACATGATCGCCATGTACTTGCGTTTGCGTTTCTCACTGAGTTGCTTTTTTGATACACCCAATAAGGCCTCAAATGCTGCTTCCAATTGACTGTTCGACAGATGCTCAAAGAATCGGAATAGTGCACCGCTGATCATTGGGGGTGCATGACAGATGGCCCCATTGTCGATAAACACAAAATTTCCTTCGTGGTCTATGATGCAATTGCCAGGATGGAGGTCGCCGTGGAAGGTACCGATACCGAACAAATAGGCCCCATGTATTCGAAACAAATCGAGTAACTTGGACCACGACAGCGTTCCGGAATCAATCCCATCCTCGAGAGAATCTCCTCGGATGAATTCTGAGACCAATACATGTTCATTCGACAATTCCGGGTAATATTTCGGAAATCGCAATTTGTCCATGGCGAAGGTATCGATGACATCGTGTTGGATTTGCCTCAATTCGTTGGCTCCCGCGATTTCATTTCGCAAATCCAGCTCCCGCGTAGTGTAGTCAGCGACGTGGTTCAGTAACGCCACAGGATTACCCACTCGGCGTAATTTGGGCATGAAAATCAGGAAAATTCGCAACCATCTTCGCATTCTTTTGACATCACGACGGAAGGCCTTCTCATTCTCAGCCTTGATGATCTTGATGACGACTTCTTCGCCCGACTTCAATGTTGCACGATGTACTTGGCCGACCGATGCGGCAGCAAGAGGGACTTTGTCGATATCTTCGAAGGCATCGAAGAATCCCGAGGGTGCCCTAGCTTCCAGATTTTCAAAGACGGCTTCGGAAGGAATACTTGCAGCATGTTGGTACAACTGTTGCAATTGTCTACACTTGTCGACTGAGATCAGATCACTTCGAAGTGCGAAAATTTGAGCCAACTTTACAGCCAACAACCCTTGCGACTGAATCCAATCCAAATCAGCGGGTTTGGATTTCAAAATTTCGTGCATGAACTTAGCGAATGTCCATGCCCGCATGGGTCAAACTAGGACTCAATGGTTATGAATTGATGTTTTACAGTCAAAAGAAAAATCCGTAATTCTATCGAATTTTGATGTCTTCAAGTGGATCTTGCACAAGAATATCTTCTCCCCTCTTCCGAATGTCTGAAAACCATGGGCGGTGCGCCACAGTTCAATGAACAGGGACCCCACCCCATGTCGAGAGGGCGATCATGGGAAATTTGAGATGACGGAACGTGACGGTTGGGCTCGCCTGGGCAAGCTCCACACTTCGACGCATGTACTGAACACTCCTTGCTTGCTTCCTGTCATCAACCCAAACATTCGAACCGTCGAGCCCAGAGAGTTGTGGGAGCGTTACGGTTTTGAAGCCTTAATCACCAATTCATATGTGATTTGGAAACATGACAAACTGAAATCTAAAGCTTTGGAAGATGGAGTGCATGCTCTGTTGGATTACCCCGGAGTCATTATGACGGACTCGGGTACTTTCCAGAATTACGTTTACGGCGATGTTGAAGTCGGAATTGAGGAGATAGTCTCCTTTCAGCGAGACATAGGTGTTGACATTGCAACCATGCTCGATGTATTTGGAACACCTGACATGACCAAAGAAGAGGTGAAGGAGGCTGTTCGGGAAACAATTGCTCGTGCCGGAGTCTCCATCGATGCTGCCGAAGGAACCTTGCTGAATGGACCAATTCAGGGTGGAGTTCATGCTGATTTGAGGACCCAAAGCGCAGTTGGAATGGCTGAGTATGGATTCGGTGTACACCCGATTGGTGGCATTGTTCCTTTGATGGAACGTCAACGATATCGCGAGCTTGTCGAAATCATTCTTGCCTGTCGGGAACATATTCCTTGGAATCGCCCCGTGCACATCTTTGGCTGTGGCCATCCACATCTCTTCCCGATTTGCGTCGCTTTGGGTGCTGATTTGTTCGACTCTGCCGCATACGCTTTGTTTGCAAGAGATGATCGAATGCTGATGCCATGGGGGACAGTTAAGCTCGGTGATTTAGCAGAGTTCCCCATTGCGACAGAAGCGTTGGCAGGACAAACTCCTGCAAGTGTCATGGCGCTTGCCGATGACGCACGCTGCGAACTGTTGGCCCGACACAACTTGGAAGTCACTGCCTCGGAACTGGCTCGATGTCGTCAAGCCATTCGTGATGGTACCATTTGGAAATTGGTCGAAGAACGAAGCCACACAAATGCTGCTTTGCGGGAGGCGACAGAGTATCTCTATGAGCACATGCCCGCGGGTTTGGTATCCGCTACAAATCCACTTCGTGATGGTGGCGTGCGAACAAGTCAGGATTTACCAACTACGCCACCTTCTGTAGCCGCATTGGGCCGTCTCCTCACATCCTATGTATCCGGTGCCAAGCAGGCCATTCTCGTCTCAGGTGCCTCCGGCCCTTGGAGGGACAAAATCGGAGGGTTGGTTCACACCATTGCCCGAAGGTGGCCGGATGCGGAGGTCTTCATCGAGACGCCCATGGGTCTACTGCCTTACAGCCTGGAAGATGTTAGTCCTTGGACGCATTTGATGGGTCCTAAATCAATCTGGAGCTCGTTGTCTGAAGAGGACATTGAATTCGATCTTGAAGCCATGTTGGCTGGTGTCGAAAAGACCGTGAGGATATCAATCGATAATGGAAAACAGATGAACTTGGAACTGATTGAGTCAGCCCTGGGTTCTGGCGTGAATCGAGAGGTTGAAAGAGTCGAACTTGACCGAAAGATGATTGCCGATAAAGTCCGCTATTTCCTTGATGTCGATGAACCCACTTCAGAAGAATTGATTTCGAACAGCACGTTTGTCTATAGTAAAACACATCGTGTCAGAAACGTGCATGCTTCAGATGGAGAGCATTTGTTGTCGCCAAGAATGCGAGATGGAGGTTTGAGTTTGACTTTGGAGGGGGCTAGACGCCTCCATGGAACGGCAATTCCAACCGTAGTTGTCAATGAAGATTCAGTTCCATTCACTCGCAAAGGACGAAATGTCATGCATGGATTCATTGTTGAAGTCAAGGGTGAGCTCACACCAGGGTTGCCTTGCCTTGTCGAGGATCTGAATGGTGAATTCATCGGTCATGGTGTGTCCTTGTGTACGGCCGATGAGGTCGCCTGCTTCACCAAAGGCATCGCCATCAAGATTCGCGATGGTATCGGAGATTAGTCACCCATGCCGGGGCATGGTTCATAGAGCATCTTCAGGTCAGTACCTCCGACGATTCATAGAATCGGTGGGGTGAGTCAGTTGACAGAGGATTGGATTATTCAAACCAATGACCTCGTCAAGAAGTACGGTGAACACGTTGCACTCGATAGTGTAAACATCTCTGTGAAAACCGGTGCAACTGGATTACTGGGGCCCAATGGGGCTGGAAAATCAACGCTTCTGAAGACGATTCTCGGCCTGATTGCATTGACAAGCGGTGGAGGCAAAGTATTGGGCCATGACATCGCAACAGAGGGGGCTAAGATTCGACAAAGAATTGGGTACATGCCCGAATACGATTGTCTGACCCCTGATATGCCGGCCATTGACCAAGTGCGCTACTCCGGAGAGTTGCTTGGAATGAATCCATTTGCTGCGACTCAGCGTGCTCACGAAGTATTGGAGTATGTGGGTCTCAAGGATCAGCGATACCGACAAATTTCGACATATAGCACGGGAATGGAACAGTCCGCAAAGTTGGCCTGTGCCTTGATCCATGACCCTGACCTACTCATCTGCGACGAACCAACCAATGGCTTGGATGCTCGATCTCGAACATTCATGTTGGATACTCTGTTTCAAGTGGTCAAACAAGGCGGCCGTTCTATCATCATGAGCAGTCACCTCATGGATGATGTTGAGCGGATTTGCGACCGAATGTTGATGATTCACAAAGGACAGGTAATCGCTCAGGGTCGAATTGAAGATCTCAAGGCCATTGATCGTGAAATCGAAATTTTCGTTTGGGGTGGAGCCAGTAAACTCGAAGAGAAATTGAACGACATGGGTCAATCTGTACGTCGAACTGGAAGGGTCATGCGAATTACTCGTGTCGATGATTCCACTTACGGTACGATTATTGAAGCCGCGGCGAAAACCGGTGTTCAGATTCGAAAAATGCAGGATTACGAGCCCAGTTTGGAAGATCTCTTCATTGTCATCATGGACCGTTTGGGATACACCGTCAAATCAAGTAGTGATTTGCTGGAAAGCACAACTCCTGCAATGGACAATGCTGCCAATCAGGGGAGGCAAATCGCATGAGTGAGGACGAATCTTTCGACTTAGGCGACCTTCTACCTCAGGCGCCCGACACACCTCCGACCTCTGAAAAAGAAGCTGAATTTTTGGGCGAATCGGGTCTTGCAGTAACCGGAAAAGCGCGAATGGAAGCGGCCTATGGCACTGATGAAGGAGAAGGACAAAACGTCGCGATTGTCGCCCAGAGTGCTTCGGTTGAGGCGGGAACAATCTTCCATCAAATCTATCGGCCGTGGCGTGGAGTTCTCAATCCTCGATGGGTTCGAAATTGGTCCATTCTACGCCACCACGTCTACGGTTTGTTCACCAAGGGGCACCGCCCCTGGCCCTTATCGACAAAGCTGCTCATTGTGTTGATTTTATTCGGTTCCTTTCTGCCCATTTTTTCGCTCCTATTGGCCGTCCTCACGAACATTGAATTCTTGATGGAATTCTATGGGATCAATCGAGCCAATCTGTGGGGGCATGTGCTAGGAACTTTCCACAACACCTGTTGTTGGCCCCTGTTGACTGCAGTGGTGGTGGGAGGCTTGATTTCAGAGGACCGTCAGCATGGCACTTCTGCAATTTATTTCTCAAGACCGGTTACAAGAACAGATTACACTCTGATGAAATTCCTCTCAGCTGCCTCCATTTTGTCATTGGTGATTGTCATTTCTTACTGCGCATACTTTGCAGCAGGAATTGTTCTCAACAATGAAGGCTGGGCCTTCCTTCTGGATACAACGACCTACTTCATGGGTGGATTGGTGGTGGCCATCATGCTGGTGTTCACCTTCACCAGCATCGGGTTGGCCCTCTCTAGCCTGAGTACGGGGCGATTCTTCCCAGCAGCATCTTTCCTCGGAGTCATTTTCGGAACCCGAATATTGGCCTTCCTCATCAAACTCCTGTTTGAGCGAGATACGCTGTACTTGATCAGCCCATACGACAACTTAGCCCATACTGGGCAATGGATGATGGGTCTGAATCCGACCTATGATTTCCCCGTCGCATGGTCATTTGTGGTTCTACTAGTGATGAATGCCGTATCGCTGTATGTACTCATCAGTCGTGTGAATTCTCTGGAGGTGACGCGTGAATGATGCCTGACATGCAACAAGTGGGCGAAGGGCAGCCCAACCAAGACTGGCAGAAGATTCCAGAAGCTCCTGCAATCATGGTCGATCATGTCTCCAAATGGTACGGTCAAGTCATTGGATTGAATGATGTGAGTTTGGCCATCAGTGGAGGTGTTACCGGCGTCCTAGGGATGAATGGTGCCGGTAAATCGACCTTGCTGAAGATGATTGTAGGTCGCATTCAACCCAGTCAAGGACAGATACGGTTGTTTGGCACAGACCCCTTCAAGAATCCCGCTCCATACCACCGCCTAGGCTACGTCAGTGAGTCAGAGAAGTTGTATGATTGGATGACGGGATTGGATTTCGTCACCACCCTCGCCCGCCTTCATGGAAATACGCGTGACGAGGCCAAAGAGAAGGCCCTGCATGTATTGGATTTCGTGGGCCTAACCGATGTGGCCAACAAGGAGATTGGCAAGTACAGTAAAGGGATGCGCCAACGCGTGAAGATAGCTCATGCATTGGTCAATGATCCCGATTTGATCGTTCTAGATGAACCACTTCAGGGCTGTGACCCTCTCGCTCGGACCACGATCATGAATGTCATTCGTGAATTGGGCGCCATGGGTAAAACAATCATCGTCACCAGTCATATCCTTTCAGAAATCGAGCGCATCACCGAGCAAATCGTGATTCTCCACAATGGTCGATTGCTGGCTCTAGGCAATCTCCATGCGATTCGAGAGTTGCTTGATCACATTCCACATCGAATCCTGTTGAGGACACCCAATCCACGTGAGTTGGGGCGAACGGTATTGCACCACCCCTCTGTTTACGGTGTAAGATTTCCCAATCCTCAGGAACTGATTATCGAAACCAACAACCTATCCGATGTGCATCAAGGGTTGCCCGCCCTCATCGTTGAATCGGGGGTCCAAGTCACTGCCATTGAAAATCCAGATGACAATTTGGAATCCTTACTGGGCTACTTAATTGGGGGCCGTTCATAATGCAGCAACCTCCCCAAATGACCCCAGGTCCTCCCAAGCGCAATCTCTCCGAAACCGTTTGGACTAAACTGGATCGGAAAGCCACAGCAGTTGCCGAATTTACCATGCGACAATATCGGAAGAAGCGTTCGACTTGGGTGTTAGGTTCCATCGGTTTGATTTTAGTAAGTATCGTCTTACTTTTCTATATCGACGCCATGTCTGAAGGCCCGAATCTACCCGAATGGATTTCTGATAACGATGGAGATGGACTGATTGATGAGGATCCATCTGAGTGGGATGGGTCTCAATTGAAGAGTGTTGGCGATGTTGACAATGATGGGGATTGTTGGGCTAGGGAACCGTTTGATAGAGATTGGAATGGGGATGGGATTGATTGTAACGTGATTTACAATTACGATAGCAATGGGGTTTTGGTTTCGATTGATGCTGACCCCAATGTCGATGAAGATCCCAATGAAGCCGTATTTTTGGAAGAGACCGTCCATCGTTCATTCCTTGTTGGATTCGCGAAGTTTGGATTTATTTTCGTTCTAGGTCTTTTCCTTCCAATGTTCTTGGCCACGGGCCTTATTCGAAATGAGCAGGAGGCGGGGACGCTGCATTACCTCGTTGGAAAGCCGATTGCAAGAGCTGAAATTTTGATGTACAGGGTCCTTGGATTCTTGGGAATCGCTTGGCCTTACTTCATCGGTCTCATTTTGCTCTGTGCTTTGGTCACCGGTTTCTTCGGTCCCGGAGACTCAATATTCCGATTTTCAGATTTAGGGATCTGGTTTGGAATCATGTTGGCCGTATTGTTGGCCGTATTGGTTTATTCTGTGATTTTCGTCACTTTCGGCCTGATTGGAAGAAAGTTTGGATACATTGCAGTATTCTTCTATGCGACTTTTGAATTCTTCATGTTGCTCTTAGGGACGGCTAGCAGTGGTTCTTCAGTGCGAATGAAAGCATTGACCTCAATGTCGGTCTCATTTTGGTGTACGGAGATCATCAATTCTACAGCTTGGCTGGTCTGGGGCGATTGGAACTATTGGAATGGTCTGACAAAATTACCGGCTTGGTCTCAGGGTGATTTCAATCCATTGGAACTCGCACTGTGGGGGATCTGGGGTACGCCATTCCCGACCGCAAATCCTCTACTGAACATGGCACTGTCAATTGTTGTACTTCTGATGATTACTGGTGTGGGTATTTTGGTTGGACAATCGATGTTCAAAAAGCGTGAATTACATTGAGGTGATTAAATCCAACCGCAAGCTCCTGAGACCTTTGGAGGCGATTTGTCCTCATTATGGAGATTGGATACTCTGCCGCCATTGCGGCGTCTTTCTTGGTGGTGGTGGTGGTGGTTGATTGTCCTGCCCGATGCCAAGAACCCAAAGCGGAGTCGGCAACTGATGGTGTTGTGGTCAACCAAAGATGCTCCTCATGTACGCGTCAATGAGCACGAATGGAAACCCGAGGGTCGCTTCCACATTGATGAGGATGGTCGACACACCTTGCCAGGCATGGTTTGTGCGTGGTGGTATGATGGCGAAGATATGCATGAGCCCTATCTGATGCATGAGACACGAATTGTGGCCATGGATGGCCAACATCCCGACTGGCCGGGTACAGGTGAATTCCCCGGGTCGGGGGCGGTCGTTCCAGTCGCAACCGAGGATTTGTCCATGGGCCTCGCTGACGATGGAAGCCATTTCTGGTTGAAATGCAAAGGCGATGCATCTGCAGTTGAAAACGGAGCCCCGGAACGATTCGATTTGAAAATCACCCCTTGGACCAAAGCCGCCTCCTCGGCAGCGTATTCCAACAACGTATTCGGTAACTCAATGGGTTACGATATCATACGCCTACATGCCTGTAAATGCCATGGAATGGTCGGTGAAGACTCGGTGCAAGGGACGGCTTACTTCCAGAAAGTCACCGTACAGGCTCCTTCAATACCGTGGTTTTGGGGGTTCTTACATTTCAGCGATGGCACTTACCTTGATTGGTTTATTCCACATGCATCTTTTTCGATGACAGCTCGAGATTCAAGGGCATGGAAATTACGTGATGTAGCGCAATTTCCGATTCGGACCGCAGGTTTACTTCACGACGAAAAACGAGGTCGAAGTGAACGATTTGAGCGCTGTGAAGTTGAATTGCTCCCCCCTGAATCTGATTTTGATTGCGATGCCCACGGTGAGTTGCTTCCACGATTTGCCATTCGGGTTTGGAACGGTCGAACTCAGGTTGGTCTCCGGGTAAAGGCGGCGAATCGAGCCCACTGGACCTTTGATCAGCCGACGAGGGCTGGTCTGGTGAGTCACTTGACTTACAACGAGTACCCCCTGGAGGTAGAATCGTTGACCATTCTCGATGAGAAGGGCGTGCGGACCCTAGATGACTTTGAATGGGTACATGGCAACGCGGAGCATGCTTGGGGATTGCTGCATTGAACGAACTTGAAGAGAATCTACCATAGCATGAAATACTGCGCTGTCTAATTCACGTTTACACAGAGGTTTGCCCATGACTGAAGAAGAGACCATTCCTTCGATGATGCCATCGATGGCTCCTGCAGAAGATGAAGAAGAATCAGCTCCAATGACCGATGAGGAAGTGGCCGCAAAAACACAAGCACGTCTGCAAAAAAAACTGCGTGTTGGTGATGGAGAAGACATTCTCCTAACTCGTCGGTGTTCGATTTTTGCATTCATGCCGATGTACATTATCGGATTCATGATTCTTGGCATTCATCTTTTCTTCGATTGGGCCACGGCTCCAGATGACGCAACTTGGTACGAATCAGTGTTCTTTTTCCTCGTTGAAGCCAGTGGTTGGTTGAATGGCCTTGGTTTTGCCTTTGTGATGCTGTTTTTCACATGGGTCAACCGCGTCATCAACCATCCTGCCAGTGGTCGTTGGGTGACATTGTATCTGATAATCGTCTCAATTACACCCTTGGTGATCAACTTTGACACCTTGTTAGCCAACCTACCCTTTGGTCTGGGAACTGAGCAAGAATTCATTCCCTTTGGATACGATATCGCGACCGCAGGGATTGTCTATTTCGCCATCTTCATGCTACTGACGTTCCTTTACCAGAAGAGTTTCTTGTATGCAGTAACTTCGGAGAGAATCATCCACTACCAATGGTTCCTTTACGAACGAGATGCACACCGGGTTTTGCATGAAGACATCGTCAAGGTTCATACCAAGCGTACTCCAATGGGGGCGGTTTTCGGCTACAATACGATCTACTGCGATATTGGAGATGGGTCGCATCTGAGCACCGAATCGGTCGGTGGAGGCGTGGCTATCCCTGGCAGTGGTACAACAACGACAACCAATGCAGAGGGTGAAGTCAAGAAGGGTTGGAGCGTATTCAGCATGTTACGCAAGATGATCTTCTTCGCAACATTCCAGCGCACCATCAAGACCGAGCGCTTCACACCGGACCAATCCTTCTACGGGATTCGTCAGTGGGAAGAAGCATTTGACCTCATCAACAAGTTGCAGCACGAGAATTCCATGGCGACAAAGCAGGATCAGCAGCTTGAGGTTTTGATGCAGATGAAGGACATGTTGAGCAACAACCCTGAGGCGGCTGAAGGCGAAGAGATTGACGATTTGCTCGGCGACATTTGAGTGAATGTCTATCGCCGCTTCATTCATAGGGAGATTCGAGCCCGCAGGGGTTGATGTCAGACGATATTATGGTCAAGGCCGCGCAAGCGATGTCCGCTGGAGATTTCAAAGGTGCCATGGATGTATTCCAGGGTCTAATTGATTCAGAACCGGAAAATCCCATCGGTCACTATGGATGGGCTGAAGCCGCATTCATGCGACTTTCCATCGATATGGAGGAAGATGTACCTGCGGGAAAAATCATGCAAGTGTACAAGAAAGCGATGGCACTCGATGAAGACAATCTTGAGTATGTCGCCAGTTTTGCGAACTTCTGCTTAGATTGCGGTCGTATTCCAATGGCCATCAAGGAATACCAGCGTTTGGAGAAAATGGCAGATTTGGCAGAAATCCCCGTCGAAGACACACTCTTCGATGCGAGTCGCCTGATTGTTGATGCCATTGAGCGAGTCGGTCAAGGAAGAGACGAACCTATGATTCAGCCGTGGTTGAAACAAGCCCTTGTTTGGGCCGTCGGTGGACTCGGATACAGTGCCGAAGATGCCATTGCCACCCTGTCGAGCGAGTGAGGGGCCATCATGGCTCAGGCGGTGCGAATCGCCGTTGCTGTTGGATACCTTGGTCGAGGATATTCAGGTTCTCAAGTTCAACCTGATGTGCCCACCGTTCAGGGTGAATTGGAAGCCGCACTATTCCATCTCAATTGGTGCAAACGTGGAACACATCCGGTGACCCTCTCGAGTCGAACCGATGGTGGCGTTGATGCTAGAATGAACATCGCCAGTTTTGACATCTCACCCGAGATTTGGGAGAGTGGGGGTGAACGAGCGATGATTACGGCCTTGAACGATCTATTGCCAACCGACATTCGAGTCTGGGCGGCACAACAAGTCGCATTGGATTTCCAGACTCGAAATGCATCCTCAAGGACATATCTGTATCGTTTACAGGCCTTAGAAGGTTGGCCGAATGCAACGGTTGACGAACTGAATTCATGGTGTAAGATATTCATTGGTGAACATGACTTTCGTAATTTTTGTCGGCCTCAGGAGGGGCGTACGACCCTCAAACGAGTCTTGCATTGTGAACCTTGGCTCGATGCATCAGGTAATATCCTGGGTTTTTCGATTGAGGCAGAAGGGTTTGTTTGGAACCAAGTCCGCCGGATTGCGTCAGCACTGCTGGGTTTGGCACGAAATCGCTGGACTATTGAAGATCTCAAATCAGCCTTGAACCATCCTGATCTACCGGCAGATTTTGGCCGTTCAAGCCCAGAGTGGCTGACATTGTGGCGCATCGATCATCCATCCACACCTCATCTTGTTGAGAAAGCAAATGATACCTTTGAGTTACCACTGATGGCAGAACCACCCGCAACCGGGCGAGCGTTTCGTTTGTGGGCAAGCAAGGCTAGGGGCGAACAGGATCAATTGCACCAATCTGCTTGGCTGGCACACCTCAGTGCGCGATGAGAGTGACTTCATCACCATCTGAGAGCCCCAAATTTTCCCGCAGATAATACACGGAAATCACTTCGATAACATCGACGTGCCGGGTCAAATCAGGAATCAAAATCGCACATTCAATTTCCTCGTTTGAATCGGATTTCCTCATTGTCGCGAGGAAAGCGGTGGCCCCACCGAATGATCTCCCTTCTCTCAAGAATCCACGAATCCGATGTGCATTGATTGAGGAGACATCAACGGATTCTACCTGCGCCTTAACATTCGAGTCGATATCAAGTGTATCGATGCCCGAAGAGTTGCGCAATGCAACATATTTTGCGAAGTGTTCTCCACTGACTTGAACGTTTAGAGTTCCCGGCCAAACCTCTCGACCTAAGAGTTCCTGGAATTGAGATTGGTAGTGCTCTTGTGCCATGAAAACTTGAGCGCGCCCGAGGCCACTGCTGACGTTTCCTCTCAGCTCCATGAAGGGGACGCGCAGACCTTACCCTATAACGATTCAAGCGTGAAGGAATCCCCATCATTGGCGACGGACCAACCCATATCTCGCAGAATCTGACTTTGTTCAGATTGGGGGTCGCACAGTGGATTTGTATGATTAAGGTGGAAAAATCGAATGTCTGGGTCTCCAGATTGTTTTACACCTAAGCGTTGCAGGGATTCTTCAACGGTGGGGTGAGGAATTTCTTGCATATCGCGATTCTGAAGTTCATCCGCATTCCAAAACGTTCCGTCTAGCAACGCTACATTCACTCTCAATTGTGCCATCCACTCTCGAATGTCTAGCTGATTTAGTGTCTCTTCCCACGAATCATGGTCCGGTAAAAAGAGCAAGCGCCCACCACCTGAATCGATTACTAGGGCATGGCAGTCGGTAAATTCTGAACGATGTGGTACAGGAATCGGTTCGATGGTGAACCCACATTCAGTTGTAGGTCGAAATGCAACATTGCTCTGCCAAATTTTGAGGGTAATCGCTCCCTGATCAATCAAGGCTGCGTATGCAGGTGTATGTTCGATATGCTGAGACACCGATTGACTGCAATGGACCTTGACATCACGTGTACTCATCACCTCCTTACCGAGCAGCCCCAATCCATCGATATGACCCAAGTGTGCATGAGTAAGACTGATCGACTTTGGGATTGAAGGATGATGTCCTAAATCTTGCTTCCATATCTGGAATTGAGTATACATCATTCGACTGGCTTCGACCAAATGGTGACTCCCGTCTAGGCCCGTAATGCCGAGGGCGACGGGCATCCTAGGGTTTGTTTGAGCAATGTGACTCATACAACAAGCTCTTTGGCAACCCGGCTGAGGAAACCCGCCATCTTGAGCCGTTCCAAGCACGGTCACACGGACTTCGCCCACATGGGGTCGTGTCATGTTGCGGTCATAATCTCTTGGCGTAAGCATCAACAGGCATAGCGGAGTCGCCCAATCATGGCACGGGAACATCAGTGGATGGCAGAGCGCTACGACGAGTTGGTCGCAGGGGGCCTGAATTGGGATCCACCGACTCTGGAAAGCGCAAGTGAACCTGAATGTACTGTTGATGGTCAACAGATGATTATGCTCTCAGCCAACAATTATCTCAATCTGACCACTCACCCAAAAGTGGTTGCTGCCATGATTGAAGCGACTCAAAAATATGGAGCTGGCAGCGGTTCTGTCCGAGCGATTTCGGGGACCATGGACATTCATTTGCAAGCCGAAGAAGCAGTGGCCAAATTCAAGGGTGTGGAGGCAAGTTTAATCTATAGTGCGGGGTACACTGCGAATGTCGGACTCATTCCAACGTTGGTTCAGGGAAAGCAGGATGTCATCATTTCAGATGAATTGAACCACGGTTCGATCATTGATGGAGTCCGCTTGACGAAGGCCCAGCGCGAGGTTTACCCACACAATGACATGGATGGCCTTGAGCAGGCTTTGAAAAACCACTCTGATGCAGATCGAAAACTCATCATTACCGATGGAGTATTTTCGATGGATGGTGACATCTGTCCCCTAGATGAGATTACCGAATTGGCTGAAGCCCATGATGCCATGGTGATGGTTGATGATTGTCATGGAGAAGGGGTCATGGGGAGTCGGGGCGCTGGTATCGTTGACCATTTTTCACTCCAAGGCCGTGTTGATTTTGAAGTAGGTTCATTTTCCAAAGCTTTGGGGGTCCAAGGTGGAATCTTAGCCGGCAGTGCTCAGATGCGCTTGCATGCATTGAATCATTCCCGTTCTTGGCTGCTTTCGGGCAGTCAACCACCGGGTGTTGCAGCAGCTCAGAAAGCCGCAGTTGAGGTTTTGATGGATGAACCGCAACATCATCAGCGACTTTGGGAAAACACTCGAAAATTCCGAACCGAAATGACCTCCCTTGGATTTGATTTAGGGGTTTCAACCACACCAATCATCCCGGTCATGTGTGGAGAAAGTCGCATTGCCAAGGACTTGGTCGTCGCTTTGCGTGACCAAGGTATCGTTGCCGGAGCCATCGTTTTCCCGATGGTGGCACGAGATGCAGCTCGAGTACGAAATCAATTGTCTGCAGGTTTGACTGATGCGCAATTGGACAGTGTTCTACGTGGTTACGAACTGGCGGGACGAGAGGTCGGCCTCATCTGATTATTCTTCAGAATCGGATTGATACAGTATGGGGGGTTCTTCTTCAATCGAATCGATCACGATTTCCATATCGTTATCCGATTCATCCATCTGGACAGCATTATCGGGTTCGGGCAGGCGTCCTTCAAACGGATCCAATCCTTCTTCAAGCCGACAGAGGATTCTCCATCGAGGCGCCCATGAGAGGTGAATGTAGGCTGGGCCGGGTCCCAATAGTAAGAACCAGCCAAGGTATACCAGCCCATTTGCCAAGGTTTCCGAGATTTCTGATTCAATTCCAGTGACGAAAAATATGCTAATGATTGACAAGCCTAGGAAAGGCATCGGGAAGACCCAGGCTCGTCGAAGGGAAATGGGTGGGCGGTGCAAAATTGTCGCGAAGAAGAGCGAAACGTGACCAACAATTGCAACAACCAGCATCAACAGCAATCCAAGAAATGCCCAATCACGCAATGTATCCTGATTCCATCCATTCGAGTAGCCGATGGGTAACATTAGTGATATGGCTACCAAGAAACCATAGAATCCTCCGATGAATGCAGGGTGTGTCATGGCTAGGGGTTGCTTGGCAAATCGTTGTGACAACTCCCCGCCTTCAATGAGTTGACGTTGTTCAGGGGGGAGGTCTTCGATGTCCTCTCTCCAACCCATACATGGTTTGCAAATTGGTACGCATATTGTCTTACGGGTCAATGAAATCCATCGATTCACGATTCCGGCTTGCTTTTGTCTTCGCCACTTTTCGACTGTTTGAAGGCACGGAGGAGTGCACCTGGCTCGTAATCGAGGCTCCCTTCTTCGGTATCCATCCATTCTCGTTCGAGTACACCCTCGGCGGTTTTTTCCCTCTCTCGTGCGGCTTCGAATTCATCATCTGCTCCCTCTTCTCGGGCTTGAGCACTCGCAAGTGCCTGTGCCATATTGATGATTTTAATGACATCAGCATCGGAAAAAGGGTCATTTTCACATCGTACCAAAACTTCACCTTCACTGTCTCCGTTCCTGAGTAAGACTCGTTCCAAGAGTGGATCAGCAGTGACGGCGATGCGAACATCCGTGTGTAAGGGAATCCATTTTTTTTCTTGATCGAAAACATACACAGTGGTATCTTCAACATCGTCGGAATGGTGCCACGGATGTCCTGAAGATATGGAAATAAAATCGAGTTCGCTTTTCTTCTTCTTTACAACCCAAACTCTCCATGCCATGAGCATTAGTATCCATGCAGTGATTGGCAGCAAACTATTGTCCATTCCAAATCCAAGAATTAGGAGGATTACTGATAGAAATAAGCTGCCTGAGATTAAGAAAAATAATCCGATTTGCACTTCTCTCTTCATATCGACCCAAGAACTTCCAATTTCAGTGTTTGATAGCAACACTGAATTTTCGGGCGCCTCGACCATACATCTCGCATGAGGTCAACAACCTCAACATTGCTGTTTGATTTTTACGGAATTTGCCACCATTTCGAATTGCTCAACATCGGTATGGAAAGGTTCCGATTCAGAATATAGACTGGCCACGTCAATGCCAAAAAGACCATCCATCACGGGCTCCAATTTCACACTGGCTTTTTTCCATAGGTTCGTTACGCCTCGAACTTTCTTGCGTTCATGATTCAACAACATCGCAGCAATCTGAATCAATCCTTGGACACCATCGATCAGTTCTTGTCCAGCCACTCCTTTGAGCGATTTCCAAAGATCTTCCCAGTCTTCATGTGCATGCCAAAATCGCCCTTCGTTGAAGTGTTCCACTCCGGCATTGAGCCAATCCGTTTGTTGCTTAGACAACTCCACTTGTACTCTGAAACATTGCCATTTTTTGAACATCTCGGCGATTTTACTCTACCAATCGAATCGGGCTCCCGCCCCCTTTGGGGGGCGGTTGTTTCAAGAGGCGTCCGAGGCGACGCATAGCGTCGGTGAGAGCGTGGTCGAACTTCCTAGGGGCAAAGTCAGCGAAACTCGACGCGGTGGCGTCGGGGTACTGGAGCTCCTTTTGGTCGACATGCAGAAGCGTTCAGATTCGGGATACATTCGCTGTGAGGCAGGTGCATTGGGGGGTGCAATAGGCCAGATTACTGTACGTCAAGGAACACCCTCAATGGCATTGTATGAAGATGCAGAAGGTGGCGTATTGGTCGGCCATTCAGCCTTGGGGGCACTCCAAGAAGCAGCCTCACTTGAAGGAAGTCAATTGACTCGCCATCATGAAATCGATTTGGATCGGATTGAATCTTTGAATCCTACAGCGATGCTTGACATGGCCGAGGGAGATTTACTTCCTTGGGGTGATGACATTGAGGCCGAAGCTTGGTGGGCTCGTCGACAACGCAAGCGACGACAATGGAAGCGGCTTGATGCATGGATTCCAGAAGAAGAAGATGGTGCTGCAACTGAAACAGAATTGCCCCCCCTTCCATTCCATCCCGGGTCGGAACTTTTGCCCGGAATGGTCACCATGATTGATTCTCAATCACCCGAGGAAATTTTTGCTTTAGGCGCCCACTTGGGTCACATCGGGCATCCGTTGCTGGTCATCTCTCGAATTCCTGGGAATCGACTTGAGGATGATTTCGCTTTACCGATTTCACTTACGAAATGGCTGACTGAAAAGGGAGAAGGCGAACAAGTTTGCAAGGCCACCCTCGAAGATATCCGTAGAGAAATTGAGGGGTTCCTTTTTGCAGCCGAACGAGCCGTCATCATCCTCGATGGTCTAGAATTCTTGGTGGGCCTGCATGGGTTCGATCGTACGGTCGAACTTGTACGCTCTCTCATCGATTCGATTACCACGCAAAATCATCTGCTGATGATTCCAGCAGATCTTGATGTGTTTACCTCGCGCCAACGCGCCATTTTACTCCGCGAAGTCGACGTACTCGATAATTCACGAGTCAATCATTGGGCAGAGCGCCCTGCAAGGTTGGAAGGTCATCCATTTTGCTCCGACGATTGGGCTGGGATTGAGGTTCCGTCTCCCGTTGTTGAAGTACAGAGTCCACCCCCTGCTCCAGAAATTGATGATTCAAGCAACCGTTGGTCAATCAGCGGAGTCGTGGATGCTTGGAGGGAAGAGCGCCATTCCGAAATTCAAGCAGTGACCGAATCAACTCCTGAAGTGGCCGACGACCAAACCGAATTGCCAAGTTGGGCTACAGCACCCTCTGCCAACAGAGGAGATTCTGTCGTCGAAGAAGAATCTTCCCCGGCTATAGACCAGCCACCACCCCTTCCAGAAATCGAATTGGTTGAAGAATCAGCTGAAGTAATTGAAAATGTTATACAACCCGTCATTGAAAAAGGTCCGAAATCACCTACCGTAAATCATCGAGGAAATGTTCGTCGTAAAGTTCGCTCAAAATCGGTAGCAAAAGATGGTCTAATCCACCTTTCGCCAGTTGACGTGGGTGAAATTCGTAGCGAAAATCCACAACGATTCGAGAAAGAAGGCATGGATTTAGCAGCATCTAGGGCCCGTGAAGTCGAGGCTAAGGTGGTATTACCTGAGGAAATTATCACTCCAAGAGATCAACTTGAATTTGCTGCAAGTCGAGCGCGAATCGTCGAACCGGGAGTCCATTACGAAACCGAGCCGAACATGCGAGTGATTGGCATGAGTGCCGCGAGTCGTGCAGCAGCGGGCGGTGATGTTTCTCAAGCAACCCCCCCTCTGAGTTCGAACAAGGCGGTTCGTGAAGCCAGCAGTCGTGCCCAACGAACACAACATCTGACTGGGAGATTGGCCGATCTCGAAAAAGCCCATATTCGCGCGATGAGTACGGCATTTACAGGGAGTGGGAACACCCAGGTGACCATTTGGGAACGACTTCGGAAGCTGGAATCCGCAGGTATCGATATCCAACCGATTGTCGATCAATTTGAGGTGGACCCTGATGGCGCATTAATCGCACTTAAGGAGGCAGAAAAATGAGTACATTCCGCACACCGCTTCGTGAAGCAATGGAGCGCAGTCGGCGATTTTTGGGTGATTCACAGCGACAAGAATCGGAGTCTCAGGGCCAAAGTACGTTGCTTGATCATATCTCCATCCGAGAAAGAGTGCGAGCGGAAGCAAGGTTTGCCAAACGTCATGATTTGCCGACCAATGCTCCTTCTCCTCTTGAGCGTCTTGCAATTCTCAGTGGCGACGATTCCGGTTACGCCGAGATGGTCCAATCACGTTTGGAAGCGATGCGAGGTAAAATTCTCCAAGACAGTCCACTCAATCTTGAGGGTGAGCCCTCTCGCCTACCTGCCGATGTACCTCGTTGGGTGGTGGGCCAAGATCAAGCTGAAAATCGCGACTCAGTGGTGCCGATTTGGCGGGAAGTGCTCGATGAGCACCGAAGCCTCAATCCGGCAGAACCTCTCAGTGATGCGGATTTGGGTTCGCCTCAGATTGTTGAGCCTGGTCCGGCCCCCACCTCACTTGAATTTGCAGGGCATTGGCCACCCTACTTGCCAGAAAGGCCCGGACTTGATTTTGCAAGTTGGCAACAAGGCCCCTCAAACCGAATTGCTACACAAGCCGCAAGTGAGGTCATCGATTATCCTGCTCGTCGCCTCAATCCATTGCTTATCCACGGTTCGGCGGGGACCGGAAAGAGTCATCTTCTCTGGGCCATTGGAGAGTCTCTACACGGCGGGATACCCGATCGAGATGTGCGGTTGGTTACGGCCGAAACATTCCCTGAACATCTTCCCGATGGGTGGGATGATTTACTCCTCTACGCGAGTACACTGCTAATCGATGACGCGGATCGAATTTTGATGCGCCCCTCGGGTCCTGCCAATCTGGCCAATATGATAGGTTGGGCGATAGACATCGGTGCACAGGTTATCCTCACTTCTTCGCGACGTTTGGCAGCCGATTCGTTGCCCATGGGCCGCTTAAGGCAGGCCGTTTCTTCAGGTGTACATGTTGAACTTGGAACGCCTTCTGAGGCCACCATGCTCTTGCTTCTTAGACGCAACACTCTGTCTAGAGGTGTGTCATTGTCCGATCCACAATTGCAAGTCATTGTCAGTCGTAGTCGTGGTCAATGGAGTCGAGCGAAAGCGGATTTTGAAACCGTATGTTTGGCGCTGGACTCCGGTGCACTGTTGGTCGGTGCGGTCGACGTTCGAGAATTGCTATCCGGTGAAGAACCGACCCTTGTTGATTCGACGGAAGACGAAGGCATGGATGTGGATGTCAAGGGGGCGCAAATCGTCTCTGATGTGCTAGACTCTGTTCTTCCAGAATCAGCGGAAAACCGTGCAGAAATCATCAGTCAGCGCGTTGAACTTTCAGACGATTACACACCTCCTGAATTGCGGACACCTTCTTCCATTGAGGCGATTGAATCACTCACTTCGGATACATTGCGCGGTCATCTATCGGAAATCACAGAACGCGGTGAGATGGCCACCTCCACCCCAGAAATTCCAGTGGGCAAGAACATCGATGCACTGACTGATTCAGCCTTGGATCGTTTGGAGAAAATCATCCATGAGCACCGATTTGAATTGAGGGAGCTGAATCGTGAGATTCATCACATTTCTCGAAAGGTAGACACCGCTTCCTCCGATGAGTTGGTGTCCTTTACTGACCGTATGTTGGCAATCGAAAGCCATCTCGACAAATTGCAGGAGCTGAACGCGGGAGAATATGCACCTGCTATGGAAGATTTCAATCCTGGAGACTTGATTGAACCTCGAAAACATCCAGTGCTCACCCCAGATTATACTGAGCCAGCGAAAGCGATACTGTGGCCGCTCAAGCGACGCGTGTTACTGCCCGTCGAATAATTTCGGATGGCGCCTTATTGCGACCATTTTCTGAACCCTTTCTCGGCGACTCGATCTTTGTCAAGATGACCTTGAATGACAGGCAAAGAAATCACATCTGCTTCGGAATGGCGTAACCCTGGGCAAAGTTGCACGGTTTTGTGCCAAGCTCTGGTCGAAACCATATTTTCATTCCACCATGGAAATGCCGAACACTGGTCGGGCTTGGCTTCATACACACTGCATGTTTTGTCCTCATTAAGGTAAATACAGATGCCATCGTGTTCTCGAGAACGAAGGACATAGCGCCCGTTGTGGCTACGGGTACAATCTCTGTCCAACCAGTCCTGAACCTCCATGTTGTGGTGGTTAGCCAATCTTAGAGCATCGTGTTTCGCAAGGAAAACAACGCCTCCGGGTTGGTCACAACATTTGCCACATTCGGGCTGACATTGAAATCGAACGCCGTTGGAATACCACGGTGTTCGAGCGCCCATGCCTTCCGGAGTTTCATATTGGTTTTGAGATTCTGGGTGTAATACACCCAACCCTTGCCCTTATACCAAACGCGCCTTTCGCAGGGCCGAGGAGTCCAGATGAGCGACGAGAATGGCAAGGAAGTACTCTTTGAGGTCACAAAGGACCACCTTGACACCGGTCTACGCGGAATTCCAGTTGGAACTTGCCGTACATCTTTCGTCGATCCGAAGAAGGGTGTGCACTACTGTGGCTATCCAGTAGGCGACCTTGCAGATATGAGTCCTGAGGATGTCATTTTCCTGCTTTTCGAAAAGCGTCTTCCCAATCGTCAGGAGTCGCAGGACTTCAGACATGAATTGGTTCAGCGGGCTGAACGGCTGCCAACCGGAGCATTGCGAGTCTTAGAATCACTAACACCCGGTTCAGGGCATCCCATGGATTGGTTGAGCATTGGAATTCAGTCGTTGGGTGTTGCAGAGACAACGGGGGACATCCGTGCCGATGGTCTGAATCTGATCTCACGAATGCCCGAACTGATGGCTACGATTTTCCGGCTTCGCGGTGGACGAGGTTTGCCTGAAGTGGCCAGTGAGCCCGAGCGCGGCATGGTAGAGAATTTTGTACACCTGTTGGGCCTTGAAGGCGCCGATGCCGAGCGAATGATTCGAACCCTTCGAGTTTTCCTTGTCCTACACATGGACCATGGTGGAGGCAATCTCTCGACATTCACTGGGAAAGCAGTCGCCAGCGGATGGGCCAGCCTGTATGCATCCATCTCAAGTGCAATGAACGCTCTTTCCGGTCCGCTTCACGGTCGTGCGAATCAGTCCTGCCTTGAGTTCGTCCAGCGAATCGGTACCTCGGATGAGGCTGCAGTCGAGTCGTTCGTCCGAAAGGAATTGGCTGCAGGGCGCCCGATCTATGGATTCGGCCATGCAGTCCTTCGGGCTGAAGACCCTCGTGCCGCTGCTCAATTCAAACTCGGTGAGGAAATTTGTCCTGAAGATCCCAACTTCAAGACCGTCAAGGCCCTTCGAACCATCGCTCCCAAGGTCCTTGGAGAGAATCCGAAGATCAGCAATCCGAATGCCAATGTGGACATTGCTTCTGGAACATTGCTGAATGCGGTAGGATTCCACAAGCCAGAGTATTACACCACTTTCTTCGGTTGGGCCCGTGTTGCAGGTATTGCAGCTCAGATTCTCGATGAGCGAAATGCTCGTGGCGGACGGGGGACCCCGATTTACCGACCCAAGTATTACGCCGCGGATTCAACCATTCGCCGCTTGGAGTAATCAGCTGAAGTCCTTGCCGCTTCCACGATGCCCGATCATTCGACTGACTTCCCAAGGCATGGTTTTGGCGCTTGTATCTCGAGACAATTCATCCAAGTCTCGTTCCCAACCCCACTGTTTTTTCCATGATGCAAGGAAGCCCTTGCGTTCAATGTCTGTCAGCTCATGCCAAGGTGTCACCTCACGCGTCGCTTCCTCAATCAGTGCTGCATGATGCTCAGGCTCAGCATTCTGCAATAGGGCCTGGCGTTCTACGTCTAGCGGCTGGCTTGCCCAACGTGTCCATCGTGCCCCTCCAGTTGGTAACGTCACAAATTCAGGCGATGTGTAATCAGTCAATCCGGTCAAACCCAATGTACGTAAGGAATCCTCTACTTGAATGGTCATTGGCCAAACATATGCTTGGTATCCTTTTCGCAATCGATTCAAGCGCCTTGAGGTATAACCCTCCAGTCCAAAGGTTCTGCCAAGTGTGATATGGCGAGTGGCTCCATGCAAATATTCCAGGGCGCAGGGTAGCATTGGTGCTCCGACCATCTTCTGATGTTTCAGATGGAATGCCAAAGACAGCCACATGAAGGATGGTAGTGTAAGCAAACGCTTCATTCTTCGATTCCCAACTTCGGGTGTTGCGGGTTGCAATTGGGCTACAGGCCAGTTGACGTTCGCGCGTGCGCATACATGTCTGAACCTCCGTTTGAAAGAGTAAATCACAACATTTTGCGGGTCCAAACCGACTTCATTGAGCATTGCATTTGCCATTGCCGCAATCGTCCGGGCATGTTTTTCTCGTTTCTTTGGGTTGACAGAGCCAGCAACTGCTGATCGTGGATGTGGCATCTTGAGTTCAACACAAGCGACCTTTCCATGTTCACGCCAAGCATTGGTGTAGACATCATCATCAAGCAGTGTCTGGAACAAGGGGATATTCAACTCTGCCAATTCCTCAGATGAATAGTCCTCCACCCATCTTGAGCCTCCCAATTGCTCGATTTGTGTTGGGGAAAGGAAGTTGTCATGGAAGAGGACAAGCTGACCATCAGTGGTCAATCTGAGATCGAACTCCACGCCGTCTGTATGAGTCATACCATGGCGAATTGCTTCGATTGAATTCTCAATCGGCTTGACCCAGCCCTCGGTCATTGATTGCTGCTGAATGTTCCCCATATTCAAGCGTCCCCCCTGCATCAAGCCTAAACACCGTCTACCGTAGTTTGTGTACATGTCCGATGTCGACCAGAAAGCCGTCCGTGGTTACTGCATGTACGATTGGGGTAAATCTGCGTTTGAAACCAGCGTGACTACTGCCATTCTTCCACCTTGGTTTCTCTATCTCTTCTTGGAAGCAAATGGGCTGACAACGACCATTGCTGGAATCGAAATGTCGGGTACAGCCATTTGGTCCTATTCTGTGGGTATTGCCACGCTTATCGTGGCAATGCTCAGCCCCTCATTTGGCGTCATTGCAGACCGTAGGATGATCAAAATGTGGTGGCTAAAAATCCTGACCTATCTTGGAGCTGGGGCAACATTCCTCCTGGCTGTTGCTGGAACAGGACTGGTTCCAATCAGTATGAAATGGGCTTGGTTGATGATCATGTTTGTACTGGCCAATATCGGTTTGAATGGTGCCGGTGTATTCTACAATGCACTGTTGCCACATCTTGGTGATGAAACCGAAATGGATGATATTTCCAACCGGGCCTTTGCATACGGTTACTTTGGCGGAGGCATTCTGTTGTTGGTTCATCTCGCAATGGTGATGCTATTGACCGGTGATTGGGTTATTCCTTTCGTCATGGCTTCTTCAGGGATATGGTGGTTTGGATTTGCGTTGTTGACCTTCAAATGGGTCCCTGAACCACACATCGAAGAGGAAATGGAAATCAAGAGTTTCATTGAGTCGTCAAAGTTTGCACTTTCAGAAGTCCTTTCAACTCTGAAAAAGCGCAAGGATTTCCGAACACTGTTCTTCTTCATGCTAGCCTACTTCTTCTACATTGATGGAATCAATAGTGTGACCGCGTTGGCGGGTGTCTTTGGCCCTGCAGTGTTGGGTTTGACGACGACCGATCTGATCCTAGCCATCCTAGCCATTCAGTTTGTAGCAGCTCCATCCGCCATTGGATTCACGAAAATTGCTGAGAAGTATTCGACTAAATCCGCTTTGCAACTTTCCCTCATTGTGGCGACACTGGTCGGCGTTTTGGCCTTGACATTCGCGCCACTAACCCCCGATTCACACGAAGGCTATGACTTGCAATATACATGGGACTCTGAGAATGAAACGTTCCATGCAATTGTGCTTTCTTCTTCTGGAGAATTGGCCCAGGACCCAGACAATGAAGAGCAGGAATGGGCGAAGGAATTTCGTGAGATTCTTCCTGTCCAAGTGAATGATAAAGTCAATGATGTCGAAGTCCTTGAATGGGCGAAAGATAGTGATGGCCAACCAATATCTATCGATGTAGGCAATGTATCCTTAGAGACTCTGAAAGCAAAGATTGCAGAATCTAGATTCAGTATGAGCGTGAAAATCGGTGATGATGTGCAGTCGTTTGCAGGAGTCGATCATCCAACAAACTTGGGCGATGGTCCTCTAGACTTCATCGCGGAAACTGCAAGGGACTTGGTCTGGCAACCACTTGGAATTTCAGTCACCCTTCAATTCATGATGCTGGGCGTCATGTTCGGTTCAATCATGGGGGGCTGTCAGGGTCTTTCCAGAAGCCTGTTTGGTCAAATGGTGCCGGAAACCCGCAGCGCCGAGTTCTTTGGCTTCTTCGGATTCTTTGGCAAAGTTGCAGCCTTCATTGGCCCCCTTCTATACGGAACTTTGGCCATCATGTTTGACGACCGGGTTGCCATTATGAGTATTTTCTTACTTATCTTGACGGGCACCATCATGATGAGGTGGGTCGATGTCGAGGATGGCATAGCCGTGGCCAAGGCTGAGGACGAACGTAACCGGGGTCTCACTTCTGCTGAGGAATGATTCGATCAATCAACAAGGCGACTTCAAACAACACAATCATTGGGGCGGCCATCAAAGCCAATGAAATAGGGTCTGGCGGCGACAACATGGCGCCCACAACGATACTGGAAAACCAAAGATGTCTACGATAATGGGTCATGACTGCACGTTCGACGAGTCCTCCTTTTAGAGCAATCAAGACCGCCAACGGTACTTGAAAGGCGAGGGCACTACCGAGAGCCAATGAGATGAGGAATCCAATCCAAGCTTGTAAATGCCATGTCGATTGCAAACCTACCGATGCTGCGTCTTCATGCAAATATTCAAGCAGGAACGGGATTAAAATCTCCCAGGCATAAATCAGTCCTGCGATTGCCAAAGTCAGGGATTTTGTCAACGCCCACAATCCCTTGCCAACCGAGCCGATTTCAAATCCTAAATCCAAGTCTCGACTGTACCTGGCCGCATCCCAAATCAAGGACATTACCACGAG
>DAHO01000074.1 GCA_002498455.1 Euryarchaeota archaeon UBA602 | reverse complement strand
GCCATCATCAATAATCAGATGGTCGACGACTAAATCTGTAAAACTACCTGGATTCAGAGAAAAATTCAGCTGGTAATCACCGGAAATTCCAGCAGGAAAATTGAGTACATGTTGTGAACCTGACATGTCCTCTGCAGGCCGATTTTCACCCGTAACAGACCATCCAGTCATGTTCATTCCATCTGGAGAAACGATGGTCAGATCAAATCCTCCATCGGTGAGTTCGGAATCGATTGTCAGGCTAGATTGAACATTGGGAATCATCCGCACTGCATGTGAGAAGTCCTCTCCAGTCAATGAACCTCCATCTATCCGCAACGTCCCCCCTTGAGCCACAGTAATACTCGCTCCACTGGGCAGTGTGTAATCGCCTTCGATGGTCAGTGTGGCACCCGCTTGTACGTTGACAATGGCATTCAACTCTGAGCCAATGTTCCAAGTTTCATCCGATGTCACGTTCACAACCCCTCCATTGGTGGGTGCTGAGCCTGCGTTTGTGACAGGTATTGTGCAGAGCAGCATCGAAGTTGCGAGCAGCATAGTCAGGACCGGTGTGGTTCTCATGTACGTGTGACAATGTGTAGGGGTCATGAAGGATGCGCCGTCATGCGCACAATTCTAAGCCGTACAGTCTCCATTGCCTTTGTGCCCACCCAATTGCTCAGTCTCGCCCCTTCGGTATCCGAATCGATGAGCTGGTGGAGTGGGCCCTTACTCGTATTGTGGCTCTATCTTCCCGGTTACCTGGCCAATACTGCCGCCATGTTCGGAGGAAAGTGGATCCCCGATTTGACAGGTATTGAGCCCCGCCCAATTGATGGTGGTAGGACTCTTTCCGATGGATACAGAGTACTGGGTGACGGCAAAACATGGAACGGTTTGCTAGGTGCTGTCGTCGGTGCAGGCCTACTTTGCATGTTGACTCATGCTCTTGGTGAGAACCATCTTGTCGACAATGGCATTTTCGTTGATCCTCTTCTTTGGGCAGGACCCGAGGATTGGTTCTGGATTGGCGGAGAATGGGGCGCAGCATTCATCGTGGGTGCGTTCCTAGGTTTTGGATGCATGATTGGCGATTGTACAGGTTCGTTCATTAAGCGCCGAATGGGCAAGAAGAGAGAAGGTGATGAAAGTTCAGAAGCCCCATTGCTCGACACGCTCCCTTTCGCAATTTTCACATTCGCAATGGGCTTGTTGATGTTCCCAAGTGCCCTAGTGGGCAATTCTGACCTGATGATCGCAATGTTCGGACTGCTTGTACTCACGCCAGTCATCCATCGCTTGACCAACATGTTTGGTTATTGGGTGGGTCTGAAGGAAGTCCCTTACTGATGGTACTCTTCATGAGCCGAAACGCCTCGTAGGATGGCATGGGGCGTACCGTACTTGTTGTCGGTGGCGGCGGACGTGAACATGCACTCGCCATTGGTTTGGTTGAGAGTCCTTCAGTCGATTCAGTACATGTTGCCCCCGGCAACGCGGGCACCGCCCAAATTGCGACCAATCATCCGGTGTCAGCCAGTGATGTAGATGGACAGGTTGGATTGGCTCAAACTCTGGGTGTTGATTTGGTGGTCGTCGGTCCAGAGGCACCACTCGTCGCGGGTTTATCCGATGCGCTGCGTGCTATCGGGATACCCAGTTTCGGTCCACATGCTGACGGTGCAATGCTTGAAGGAAGCAAGGATTTTGCCAAGCAAGTCATGCTGGACTTGGGCATCCCCACAGCCGGAGTTCAGCATCTAACTCAAGAAACTGATTTGGACGAAGCCATCGATCGTTGGGGCTCTCCTTGGGTTGTCAAGCGTGATGTTCTCGCCGGAGGAAAAGGGGTCGTCGTCACAGAAAATCGGGATGAAGCGCTTGAATTCATTCAATCTTCAATCGAATCGGATGGCATGGTTTTGCTTGAGGAATTCCTTGCAGGCGAAGAGGCGAGTATGTTGGTCATGATGGATGAATCCGGCTTCGTTGCCCTGCCTTGCAGCCAAGACCACAAGCGAGTCAGTGAGGGGGATGTGGGCTTGAATACCGGAGGCATGGGTGCCTATGCTCCCGCTCCAGTGGTGACCAAAGAGGTTCGCAATCGTGCGATTCAAGAGATTGTTGAGCCGATGCATGTACACCTTTCGTCTCAAAGCACCCCGTATCGCGGTTGCCTCTATGTTGGTTTGATGATAGACGAAATGGGCGCGCCTTCCGTAGTCGAATACAATGTGCGGTTTGGAGATCCTGAGACACAGGTAACCGTGCCGTTGATTTCCAGTGATTTGTGTGATTTATTGCTCGCAGTTGCCGAGGGACGATTGGCCCATTCCATGCCGACGTTCCATGATGCTCATGCGATGACTGTGGTTCTTGCTGCAGAGGGTTACCCGGGTCCCCCTGTCAAAGGTCGATTGATTGGCGGAGATATTTCTCCCGACTGGCAACCAATGGCGGAGGGCAAATACTTGATTCACCATGCGGGTACTGGCCTTGAAAATGGCAAATTGATTTCCACAGGGGGGCGAGTTCTGGCTGCCACTGGCATCTCAGAAAATTCGCTGGAAAGTGCCAAAAATTTGGCATACAAATGCTTGTCAAAAGTTCAACTTGAAGGCTCTCATTTCCGCCGAGATATTGGTCACAGGGCACTTTGACAACGGTTGGCAATTCGGGTGACTGCGACCATCCCCTCGCGCGAGCGCGTGAGGAGGGGTTATAACGAGGCCTCAAGTCGCGGCGTCGCTGATGGCGTAGCGTATGTGCTGTCAGACCCAAAGAGAGGGAAAAAAATGGATAATGAAAACGGAACTGTGTCGGCTAAGGCCCCATTCTATGGGCTCCTCGCAATCCCTGTGACAATTGCCATCATGTTGGCCATGATGGTTGCTGCAACATGGAACGCAGTCGACTACGAAGCAAGCGATTGGAACACACTGCTGATGATGACCACCGTCTTGATGGCAGGCGGTCTTCTTGGCAAGGCACCCCGAATCATCTTCGAACCCGTTGGAACACGCCCCTCTCTCGTTTCTCTCGGATTCGCGGCTGTAATCGGTGCAGTCGGAATGATTCACTACTACGATGGTGCAGCTCTATTGGGCTTGGCCTTCTCCACAATGGCGATTGGCGTCCACCTCTTCGACCGTTCTCGTCGTCATGAAGAGGAAGTGATCGTGGTTGGAATCGTTGCTGGATTCCTCTATGCAATTCAGGTTGCTGCTGCGGGTCACGGTTGGTCCGCAGAAGCTGTTTTGGCAACGCAAGGTCAGTACGACATAATCGATGTAAATCGTGCTGTGACCGGTTCGCTGTTTTTCACATGGTGGATGATATCGATTTTGAGTAGCATGCTCATCGCACTCGCTCTGCGAGGTCGATTGCAAGAAGGTGGTAGTGGTTCATGGTTCAATCAGTTGCCAGCAGTCCTTGGAAAGGAATTCAATCCACTCTATGCAGGACTTGGAGTTTGGCTCGCAGCTCACATCTTCAGCCTATGGCATCTCAAGAGTTTGGAAAGTGCTGATGCCATTTTCCTCACTCAGCATGTTGGATTCTTCTGGGCCTTGTTTACTGGGTTGATTGCCATGTTTGTGGCTTTCTGCTGGGCAGAACATTGGCGAACGATGGGCCTAATCATCAGCCTAAACTGGCTTTTGTACAGCATTGGAACTTGGCAAAGCAAGGCCATGTTCGGTCTGCATGAAATTGGTTTCTTGAATGGAGATCTTGGCGGATTGTCTTGGTTCTTGATTTTCTTCTGGACCAATGCACTGTTCATCTATCTTGGATTCGCAGGCCGCTTGCTCAGTGGCCCTGAGCGCCGAGGCCATGGACAAGCACGTCTATGGTGGGGACAGCACTGGTATGCCATTACAATCGGCAGTGCTTTGTTGACTGCATTTGCCGTGCGTGTCATGTGGAACGTGATTCCAGCCATGAATGCGGCTGGAACCGGCGAGTGGGATATGACCGGTGGTTCTGACCCCTGGTACATGAAGCGAGCCATCGATTACATCCTTGCTCAGAACAGCCACTTCATCATCGACATGGATCGAGCCTACCCTGTAGGTTCAATCAATCCTCGACCACCTTTGTTCAGTTGGTCATTGGCGTTGGGCGGTGTAGCCCTTGACCCCTTCCTTGAAGGGGATGTTCACGATGCTGCATGGTGGTCCATCGCTGGAATGCCCGCAGTATTCGGTGCATTGACGGTATTGCCGATTGCAGCTACTTGCAAGCGCTTCTTCGGAACGGCTGCGGGTGCCATCGGTGCTTGGCTCATGGCACTGATGCCTGGTCACGTCAGCCACAGCACGTTTGCACTGGCTGATCACGATGCATTTGTGATTCTGTTTATGTCACTTGGATTCTACTTCTGGCTGTGCGCTGTTGATTCCATTGGCAACGACAAGTTGCTTGAGGACTCCAATTGGAACCCCCTTCACCTCGTTGCGGGAATCCGCGCTGCATTCAAACAGCATCCTGCTGCTATGGCACAAGCCATCTTGGCGGGTGTTTCTTTTGCAACAGTTGCTCTGGGCTGGAAAGGATTCGTCTATGGTCTCGCGATTGTTTATGCAGCCTTCTTCGTACAGACGGCCATCAATCTGATTCGACGCAGAGACAGCATGCCGGTGACTGCCGCCATTATCGTGATGATGCTCACGACATTCATCTTGCCCTTGCCGTTCTATGCCAACCTGCAACTAAACCTAATTTGGGACGCCAGCGGTTTCCAGCCGTTGTTCTACATCGTTGGATTTACCATCATCAATGGATGGATTGTAACTGCATTCAGAGACAAGCCTTGGTTGATGGTTATCATTATGGGTGCTGGAATTTCTACGGTTCTGCTCGGTACACTCTACATCCTCCAAGTATTGGGGCTCTCCAACGGTTGGGATGTATTGACAACCGGTGGATTCTACTTCACCAAGAACAAGGTCTTCGGAACCATTGCTGAAGCGCAAGCTCCGAGTCGTGGTCAATTGTTCGCCAACTTTGGTCCACTGGTGTTCATCTTCTCGTTGGGAATGGGATTGGCATCATTGTGGCGCGGATTCAAGAACCGAGACCCGAAGAATCCATCGCGGTTGATGGGACCTGCATCTTTGGTCTTGGCAGTATGGATTCTTTTGGCTTCATACATGGCTTGGTCAGCAGGTCGATTCATGTTCAACGCTACGCCGATTATGGCCATCATGGGCTCTGCCGCAGTCGTCGGTCTATGGCGATCCAGTGGAGTTCGCGAATACGTCAAAACCTGGCGCCGAATGGGAGCCACGAGTCCTCGTGCCCGATTCAGTTCGACAATTGGAGCTGGACGAAAGCACCTCGGTGTTCCTGCAATCGGCATGATTCTGATTTTGTTGTTCAGTCAGCACGCCATTTACGGCATTGATTCAGGTATCCCACGTGGCGAAGTTGGTGAAAAGCAAGTGGATGAAACCATCTACGGTCTTGTACCAGACGCACTTCGTGCCGATTTCTTCGGTTGGTCTGTTTTGGACGGTTCACCATACACCGATTATGGTGTGGGTGAAGACAACATGACTTCCTGTCGGGGTGAATGTTGGTACATGGGCACATTCGGCCCCGGTTTCAACGGAGCAGGCTGGAACCAAGCCTACGATTGGCTTGAATCACAAGATGCAGATGTCACCTTCTCAGAGCGACCCGCCTTCGTCTCTTGGTGGGATTACGGGTTCCAAGCCTTAGCTCAAGGTCAGCACCCCACCGTCGCAGACAACTTCCAGTCGGGAATTCCTGCGGCCGGTAACATGTTGCTGGCCAACGGTGAAGAAGATACAATCGCACTGTTCATCATCACTCTTGCAGAAGGTGACATGCGCCATGAGTACACTCTCGACAAGGGAACTGAGGACAGTGAACAGTTCACACGTGCATTTGCAAATGCGATGCGCCAGCACCTCAATTCAGCAACTGATGGAGATGCGGCATGGGATGAATGGGTGGCCATCAACACCATGTCGGATTCACAGGATGTCCGTGACCGTTCATTCACCATCATCGGGACCTCTGATGATACCAAACTGGCTCAGGGTACGGTGTTGAACGAAGACGGAACGCGGTCTACAGAGCTCATTTACCGTGTCTACGAGGATCGTGTACTGGTTGACGAGTACAACGACAAGGAGTCAGCCATTACCATGTTCAATTCAAAGAATGGAAACACGGCTTCCGACTGGGTCGACCAATGTCCAGTGGATGGACAATCCTCCATCGACACTCGTTCCTCGAGTGGCGAGCAATTGTACCCCGGCGATGCTGATTACACCGAGAACAATGCATTCTCGTGCAGTGCATCGCATTACATCATTGGTGATTATTGGTACACCAGTGATCTTTACGATGACTTCGACGATGTCTCAACTTCGCTTCACCGACAGAACGCAAGATACGCCATCGCACGAGACTTGTTGACACATGTTTTCTCACTGGATGAACTGGTTGATTTGTACCACGATTTGACCTCGATTGACTACGAAGTTGCCACTTACGAGGGTGGTCCCGGAGAGACCATCGTTCGCAACAATGACATTCGATACTTTGCCGTAGACAACCGTTTGTACCCCGTGGGTGGTTATCAGTATGCGGAGAGTGGAATGCATTACGGTAACCCTACAGGTATTTTCTACGCACCGACAACTCTCAGTGGATTAGATCCTGACAATTACATCACGTCGGAATACATCACAACAGAAGGCCCCATGTCTGCTGCCGAGTTTGAAGAGCGATATCTCGCTCAACTTTTGGCCAGTCAGTCGGGTGGTGACGCAGAAATCATTGAGTTGGAAGATGTGCTTGTTGAGCACTCCCCTGACTTCTTTGAGACCATGATTGCGCGGACCTACGTGGGCTATGGTACATCCAGCCTCGGGCTTGAAAACGTCGAGCGTCAAGGTCAGCCAAGGCAACACTTCAGTGGATATGGTACTCCAGATTCCTTGTTGACCTACACCTATCCATTGCCTGGTGCAATGATGAACCACTTTGTATTGGCAAACTGGTATGATGCCAATGAAGATGATCCGCAACGGATTGCCTATGCAAATACCGGAGTTAAGGTGCTCAAGTACTATTCTGGTGCTACATTAGAGGGCGATGTCGTGCTCGGTGAAATTGGTGCCGTACCCAACGCTAAGATTCTGATTGAGCGAGATGCATTCAGTGGCGAAGGGTCCAGTGATACGGACGCACGAACTTACTGGATTCCTATTGCATCGACACAGGCTGATGACAATGGACACTTCAGTGTCACCGTTCCAAGTGGAAAGATTCGTGTTTCAGCCTTCATGGGCGAATCCGATTTGACGGAAGCCCGTGATTTGTTTGTCACTTCAACGGCAGAGGAATCCAACATGTGGATTTCTGACCTGCTAACTGAAGTCAACGAGGATCGAACCGTGAACCCTGTTACAGGTATTCTCGGCAATGTTTCCGGTTCGACTTGGTTGGGCGAATCAATGATTATCGTCAACGGAGAGGATGGGCACTCTAATGGTGAATCCGTTCTAACTCTTGACATCCAAGTCGAAGCATCTGGTGCAACCGGTACCATCGAATGGTCGGGTGAATCTGACTTCGGTGGCGAGCCTCTGGCCAACATGGATTTGAGAATCTCAAACATCTGGGATGAATCCCGCCAAGATGCATACTTCATCACCACATCTGCCGGTGAAACAGAGGGAGAGCGAGAATATGGTCCTGGAGCCACTGGAGAAGTTACCTTCACGGGCGAGGGGACCATGATTTCAGAAGAGGGTGTCGTGACTGCGACAGACTTCACCGGTAATTACACGCGAAGTATCCAGAACAATCACTCTTACACGGGTACGGGTGACATTCTCGGAATCGGAACGTTTGTCGGTACTATCGAAAACTCAACTGGACAAGCTTGTGGTGAAAATGGTACCATGCCTGAAGAAGCAACCTACTGTTTAGAAGATGCCAGTGTTACCGATACATATCGCATTGACGGTTTGGTTGCAAATGCAACCGGACGATTCACCTCGGAAGGCACCTCATTCTTTACCACAAAGATGTACCGTGAGACCATCATTGGTTCGGGCACATTCGTGGTTGATACCTCCGATGAATCTCTGAGTTCATACGGTACCCTCAACGGTACAGGTACATTCCAGGGAACAGGTCATTTCAGTGGTGACATGGTCAAGCCAGGTTCATTCCACCTTGTAGATGCGATTCCAGGGACGTACCACGTTGCTGTTTTGTTTGGCAATGGTCAAGAGGCCATTCTACCGATGCCACTTGAAGTTCCATTGACACGTGACAGCCCTGATGCCAAGGACATTGCATTGACTTTGCCCGGTACTTGGATTCAAGGGACAGCCAGTACACTGGCCATGGATCAAGAAGAAAGTCAGGTCGTTACGGGCCGATTGAAGTTGGTCAATGCATCAGAGATTGATGTGGATGTCACTGAATCCTGTGGTGAAGTGGCTTGGTCCCCCTGTTGGTTCGAGACCGATGAAAATGGAACATTCGGTGTTGGGCCAGTACTTGAGGGTGAATACATCGTAACCATGGACCAAGACGACGACGGGTTCGACGAGTATCGATCACAGACCATCACGGTTCTCGCAGATACCGCTGGCAATGTGACGCCATCGGACATTGAACGAATTCCGCCCATGTTTGACATTGAATTCCTATTGCTGGATCACGAAGATCAACCCGTAGAGGGTCAAAACTTGTCGTTCTCGAACCAGTTCTCTCCAATCACAGTTGATGCGAGAGACAACGGCAACGGTTCGTACAACATTGAATTGCCTCGTGACACGTGGGTTGTCGAGAGTATCCTCAATGATGATTACATTCTCTACGAGGAAATTGATTTGCAGGAGAGTATCTCCGGTTTGGTACTTCAATACACCGAATCTGCTTGGGTTAACGGTACTGTGATGTATGATATCAGCGACAAGCCCGATGAAGTATCACAGCCCTTCGTCAACCAAGCGGTATTCGCTCGATGGGGTGGCATTTCTGAGTCTGCTCTGACCGATGACAATGGTTCGTTTGGAATGCAGATTCCAGTCGGTGCAGAAATCAATTTGACGGCGTATGTTGTGGTCGGTTCACTACTTGCCGGTGAGAACTTTGTCGTCCCAAGCGATGGCATCAGCATCGATTTGGTTCCAAAGAGCAGCGTTGGTGCAGCGGGTGACCTCTTCCTTTACGAAGCTGGTACACCGTACACACAGACGGTGCCAGGATTCGGAGATTACCCGTTCATGCTTGAGGCCCATGACAGTGCCACGGGCGTGACCTGGCAATGGCCGGTTGAAACGGCACAGGGTCGATTCACAGCACACCTGCTTGAAGCCGAAGACGAAAATGAAACGCGCAACTGGACACTAAGCATCAACAATGATGCGCTCAATGTTGAGCCCGTCACTTATTCGCCAGTCGGGGACAATAACACCATCATGCTCATCGCAGAGCCTGATTATGTCATGACAACCATCCACACATTCATCGACCACGATGGAAATATGTCGAATGGCACCGCACTACCTGTGGACTTCCGCATGGTACCCTCGAACGCATTTGAAGAATCGATGATTATCAATATCAGCGCAGACGATGCACGTTGGGACAATGGTTCCATTGGGTTGCAATTGCGTGTAGGAAATTGGTTCTTTGAAACCGATGTCAAGGATCCACGCGATGAGAATACAACGAATTACAACACTCTGTTGTCTAACTCGACGGGGGCCGTTGAAGTCGCCATTGGTTCGGAGGCCTTTGCTGTTGAGATGGGCTTCATGCCCGAGTGGCTCACTTCCATTGAACTGCGAAACGAGTCCGGTGGCGTGATGTCGAACTGGACGGTTTACTTCGAAGAAATTGGCGGTGACGAAACCTTCAATCTTGATACCGATGCCAATGGTACCATTGTCGAGTATCTACCTGAAGGCGAATGGTTGGTCTATGTCGATGAATTCATCATCGACGATGGAGATGATACCAATGATGATCCATTGCAGTTGTTCCGTGGAACACTCACTGTCGATGAAAATACACCGGGGTCAACCACACAATGGCAGACCATTGAAGCGGCTCAATTCAACCTAACAATCGTTGAACAGGGTAGCGAAGAATTGCTCAGTGGATTTGCCGTAACTGCAACCAGTGAAGACGGGTTGGGAGAATTCATCCTTGGACCCAGTGATGAAAATGGTGTTATCGATGCCTCTCTTATGCAAGGTACCTGGACTCTCAGTTTGAATCGAACCGATATCAACGTCCGCTGGATTTTGGACAACCACACCATCAGTATCGTCTCGGGTTCCGGAAATGCAGACCTCAATTTGACCCTAAACAAGTGGGTTGAAATCGCTGGCAACCTATTCCGTGATTTGGATGGAAACGATATGTGGAGTGGTGATGAATCCATTGCAGACGCCAACGTGGTCGTCAGTAGTGATTCGTTCGGACCCGTCAACTTGACCAGCAATGTGCTTGGAACATGGCGAGTCTTCGTACCCGTGAACAATACCTATGAGATCCATGCGAGTAAGGCTGGATTCAGTGATGGAATCGGTTCAATGGATGTTGGTTTCACAGTCAACACCACGGATATCGAGATGACAGCTGGAATCGTCACTGTAGGTGGAGATATTACACACGTTCTACCTTCAGAATGGAATCTCATTTCAGATGAAATTGTACTTGAGTTGATTCCAGAATCTGGAATGGAATATGGTTCTGTGACTCCAACCAAGGTTTTGAATGACGGTACATGGGATGGAGCTTGGAGTGCTGATGTAGAACCCGGTAACTGGATTTTGTATGCAACATATGATGGCGACGAAGGTCAGTTTGCGGCCATGACGCTCCTACAGGCTGCCGTCGCAGAAGGTGGCGAAGCCGATGCCATGTTGTCTTCCGCGAGCATGCTGCATGTCTCAACCAAGTGGAACGACTACGATGGAGTTGAGCGCACACTTGCCGATGATTCACTCATTATCAGTGGTGGACACCTCGTATTTGTTGGAACTGAAGTCACAAGTTGGAACCAAACCGTCGATGCAGAGGGTAAGGTCACCTTGCTGTTGCCTGCCGGTGATTTCAGTATGAGTGGTACATTTGTCACCTCTGAACAGGGCGTGAA